>CAMJYF010000001.1 GCA_946409885.1 uncultured Clostridia bacterium
GCCGGAGGAGCCGCCGTAACTGCCGGAGGAGCCGCCGTATCCGCCAGTAGCGGTGCTTCTGTCGAAATAGTTGTCCCCTCTGTACGTTCCCATTACGGCGCGATCGCTGTAACGGACGATCCGGCCGTAGTTGTCGATCACATACATGTCCGAACCGCTGTAGGGATGGATCTCCCCGTATTCGTTGAGCTCCCCGAAGGGTTCGCCGTTGCGGGACACCACGCCGTCGTCGAATATTTCCCAGAAATTCCCTTCGGAATCCTCGATCGTTCTGCTCATGCGCATACTCCTTTCGTTATTGGTCCGTTGACGGCTGCATCTGCAGGATGTATTCCAGGGATCTGTTGGCGGCGTAGTTACGCGCGTCCGCCTCCAGCGGCTGCGCCTCGTACGCGTCAAAATCGGAATAGGCGGAGATATAATTGTCCCGGTTATCGCGCCAGGCGCGGGCCCGCGCGAAATAATAGCTGTCCTGCACCATGCCCTCGTCAAAATCCAGCCGGTCCACCACGTTGTTCTGGAAGGCGTGGTACACCTCATGCAGAACGGTATCGATAACGGACGGCAGATCCGCGTTGTCGATATGCTCCACGTTGATCCGCAGCTGTTTGGTGTCGTTGGAGTAGTAGGCGCAGGTGTGCGCCTCCATTTTGATGGAGGAAATGACGATGGGAACGTCCGTTTCCACCCCCAGATACTCCTCCTCCATCAGGCCCACCTGCGACAGCAGCTCCAGCCGTTCCCCGCGGGAAAGCGTCTCCCACTGCTTCAGCCCGTCCAGCGTGGCGCGGTGCCGGTCGAAGAAGGAGGGCTCCCCCTCTGTTTCCACACTTTCGTTGTACAGCTCCACCAGAAGCTGCCATTCCTTTGAGGAGACCTTCAGCTTTTCCTCCCGGTACACCCCCACAACGGAAGGGACGACCAGCGCGGCCGCCGAAAAACAGCACAGTAGGGCAACGGTCTTTTCCCGGCAAAGCATCCGGTATTTCCAGTACCGCTTCACCTCACGGCGGGGCGTGCAGAGGGTGCGGTAGCACCACACCGCAAAGGCCGCCAGCGCCGGCAGCAGCAGCAAAGCCAGCACAAAGTGATACTGCGCGAACAGAACCAGGCAGAACAGCTCCACGGTCAACACGGAGGCCACGCTTCTGCCCCAGCCGGATTGTTTCAGGTACCGGTTGTTGGAGACGAAATAGTCCAGCGCCGCGCTCAGCAAAAAGAACGCGAGGACCACGTGGCTCTTATCCACGTAGCGGTGCAGCGCGTCAATATAGATATAAGGGAAACCGGCCTGCGCGAAATACAGGAACAGATAGTATTTTGCCAAAGGCAGCAGGCTCTGCGGGATCGTCCGGAGTTCCAAAATCTATCACACCCTTTCCCCTGTATGATACCACACGGGGAAGGGGTGTGTTTGCAAGAGGGCGGCTTGTTTTCCGCAGGCCACGAACGCTCCGTTACAGGGCCTCGTCGCCGGGCGCTTCGCCCCGGGTAACGCGGCGGAACAGCTCCTTCAGTCCCCCGCCCTCTGCGGCGGGACGTTCCGGCGGCAGGCGTAACGTGGTCACGCCGTATTCCGCCCCGCGGTCCATCTGCAGCAGGTTGCGGCTGCTTTCCCTGCCGTTGAAATCCGCCAGCAGGAACGCGTGGTTGTTGATGCCGAACTGATAGGCCAGGGCAAACAGCTTGTGGTACATATCTTGGGTGAGGGTCTCGCAGGCCTTGCACTCGAAGATGTAGGTATTGAAGCCCCTGGTGGCGATGATATCAAACTCGTTCGTCAGGCTGCCGTTCCAGCTGACGACGCAGTTGGTCTTTACGTCGTCGAACGCGCCGCTGGAAATGGCGCGGTAATAGGCGAACAGCTCCAGCACGTTCCCCTCGTTGGTCAGCAGGCGCTTGATCTCCGGAGAGCAGAAGGAAAAGCTGACGGGGTCGCCGCGGTGGGCGGGGCGGCGATACCCCGGCAGAAAGCCCTCCTCGTTGAAGACGTCCAGCAGAGACAGAAGCGCGCCGTCCGTTTCGGGATCCGCCGTAAAATCCTCCACCGACAGGTTGTCGTAGTAAAAATAGAGCTGTTCCGGACTTCTCTTCCAGTAGATCCGGTCCTTATCGTAAAGCTTTTCGGGATGGCAGAACAGGGCCTTCAGCGCCCGGGCGCCGTAGCCGGTGGTCAGCGCGGAAACCCTGACCATGCTCATGGAGGCGGAGGTCACCATTTCCGCGCCGTCCTTTTCCGGCCGGACCACGCCTTCCCGTTCCAGCGCGCCGAAGAGCTTGACAAGACCCTCCCGGCACAGCGCGGGCAGAAACGCGCAGACGGATTCCGCGGGCTCCGCGGCCGACGCGTTGGTGCAGACCGTCATCAGGTTTTCATCCACGCAGCCGCTCAGCCTCGCCGCCAGCCTTTTCCAGGCGGAGGAGGCCGCCGCCTCTTTCGCGGGATTGTCCCAGCAGCCGTCCGGCTTATACAGCTTCCAGAACTTGTTGTAGTAACGGAAGAGGACAGGCTCCCGGAACACCACCCGCTTTTCCTTGGGGACGAACAGATCGTCCACCCGCAGGGACGGCCGGAAGGGGATGTACGAAAACCAGCGGACCCGCTCGTCGCAGTCGTAAAACCGCTGCGTTACGGAATCGAAAGAGAAGGAGGGGAACGGGGTCCCGTCCGAACGCAGGCAGCCGTTCAGGCAGCCGCTGATCCGCGTTTCGTTGTTGGCGAAGGCGGTGACGGGGCAGGCGGAATCCTCCTGCCAGCGCAAAAAGTCGGTCAGGCCGGCGCGCAGGTTCCCGCTGTCATACAGCACCGTTTTCACGTAGCCGATCCGGCCCGGCAGCGCCCGGACGGCGGCCACCTCCTCCCCGCGCAGCGGGCCCTTTTCCCTCTCGCGCAGGACCAGCAGCCGCACGCGGGTCTGCAGGTTGTGCGTCTCCATCAGGCGGGCGGCAAACGTGAGGCTGCGCCGGAAAGCGGGCAGGACGGCGCCGTCCGCGCCGAACAGATTCTTTTCCTCCACCGCGTAGCTGATCCACGCCGGGTTCAGAATCAGCGCCGCCGCCACGTTGCCGAACAGCGCCGAGGCGTTTTGCCGGAGGCGGCCTTCCACCTCCATGGGCACCAGCAGGTGCAGATCCCTGTTGTAGGTGAGGATGAACGGGATATTGCTGATCAGGTCCCGGTCCTTCGTCTTCCACACGGTATAGGCTCTGGCCTCGATCAGCGGGAACAGGGCGTCGTTCACCGCGTCCAGCGTATCCGAAACGGCCTTCCACAGGCCCTTTTCGTGTTCGGCGGCCTCCCGCGCCGCCGCCTTTACCAGCCGCTCCAGATTTTTGCGGTAATACCGGTAGGAGACGGCGTCGATATTGCCGTCGTGCGGCTCAAACAGGATCGCGCGGACCGTCTGCCCGTAAGAATCGAACGTATCGCCCATGGCGGGAGGGATCATGGCGCCCAGCTGGTCCAGCAGCGCGTTCACCTCCCTGACGATACGGCCGCCCTCCCGCCGGGAAAGATCGTAGAAATACCGCTGCAGGCAGACGGACATCTCGTCCAGCGGGTCCTCCAGCGCCCGGAGCTCCTCCTCCGTCGCCCGGTTCCATTTCGCGTGGCGGTTCTTTACCCACTCCTCGCCCAGGTTCTGCTTTTCCGTGCTGGGCACCAGGCAGGGATGCCGCTTGCCGATCAGATCCTTTGTGGAGGATCTCAGCACGCCGAACTCCTCGCGGGGGAGGCAGCGGAAGCCTTTGGCCACCGTCTCCACCACCCAGCGACGGTGCTCGAACATGATGAGCCGGTTGAGACAATCGTTATCCCCCGTGCCGTCCGGGTCGGCGGTCTTTTGCAAAAAGGCGCTGATGACGGAGGAGAGATTCCCCGGATCCAGCCGGATACCGATGCTGTGCAGCTTGTACCGGATGGACAGGGCGTTGCCGAAGGAGGAGCTGTAGTTATAGGGCTTCAGGAAATCCTTGCGCGCGGCGGCCACGTCCTCCAGGCCGCCGTTCCAGGTCAGATGCACGTTGAACGCCATGTTCCGCAGAAAATCATACTCCTCCAGCTGGTCCACGGTCCGCCGGATGAACACGGGGTTCAGGGCGGCGGAGTCGCCGCCGGGCAGCGGCTCCCCCGGGCGGATGGGCTCGTCGGTCCGGTCGCCGAACACGACGAAATTGACCGGGACGCACCCCTGAAAGACCGCCTCCGCCGCCCGGGCCGCCGCCAGATTGAGGGCGTCGTTGTGCATGGCGATAAACACGTAGGTGTAGGCCAGCCCCGTCGTTTCGCGGATCTCCTTTATCAGCGCCCGGTTGCCGGGCTGCTTCTCCGGCGACGCGGAAAAGACGGCTCCGCCGCGCAGGGGCAGAAAGCGCAGCGTTCCGTAGGAAGCCGCCCCGCATCCGGCGGACGGCGTCAGCTGCGGTTCCCCGTCCCCGCCGTAGGAGACGGTATCAAAGAAATCGCAAAAGGCGGGGCGCTGCGCCAGAAAGTTGGACCGGTCCTCCGGCATATCTTTGGAAACCAGTGTGATATCGGTGCGGTACCCGTCGATCTGCATCAGCTGAAAGGCCGTATCCACAAACCGGGAGGCGTAATTGCCGCCGCCCAGCACCAGGATATTCAGCCGCTTTTCCGGGGCGCCGGTCCCCTCCCCGGCCGCAAATACGTACAGCGGCCGGCGGTACAGCAGCCACTGGATGGCCCCCTCCGCGCCAAGCCGCACCGACTGCTCCGCCAGCGCCTCTTTGCTGACCTGGCCCGGGGCCGGCACCATCTCCTCCAGGGAGGAATTCTCCCGGTCGATATGGCCGTTCCACTTTTCGATCACCTCTTCCAGCTCCCGCGCGATGGTAAAGGCGGAGGCGTACCGTTCGCCGGCCTCGTTGACGCAAAGGCACTTTTTCAGAATGGAGGCGAGGCCGCGGATGATGACCGAATCCTCGTTGAAATCGCAGCCGTTGAACAGGGGGGAGGTGACCAGATCGGCTTCGATACGCGCCAGCGCGTCGTTGTACGTCTGGACTCTCTTTTCCGCCTGATCGTCCGGGGACGGGGCAAACCGGACGTTTTCCAGGCGCGGCTTTCCCGTGGCGGGGTCGGTAGCCTCCCGCATCACCAGCGCGTAATACAGGCAGGCGCCGATGCTGAAAAAGTCGCACCCCTGATGGATCTGCCCGTTGAGCAGCTCCGGGGAGCGGAACCCCCGGGTCCCCGCGCTGATGACCGTCGGCCGGTCGTCCTCCGAATAGATCGTGTTGATATCAAACAGGGAGACGCCGCCGTTGGGCCTGCCCCCCGACAGCTTCAGGCCGAAGTTATTGGGGGAAATGTCCAGATGACAGATCCTTTTCATGTGCAGCGCGCCGATGGCGGCGGAAAGCTCCCGCACAGCCTCCAGGATCGTCTTCAGGTTGCGGGATTTGTGGCTGTTCTCCGCCGTCTCCCGGCACACGTCCTCCAGAAACGCGCCGAAGGTCTTTATTTTCGGGTCAAACGGCACCCAGATATACACCGTGTAGTTTTCCGGGTCGCCGTCGTCGGGAAAGCTTTTGTACAGCTCAAAATTGCCCACCGTCTCGTACAGGTCGGGCTCCGACGCCTTCGCCTCGTACATGCGCCGGTACGCGCGGACGTAGTCGCCGCGGAGGGCTAAGAAGTTATTGCGGGTGAACGGCCCGTTGATCCGCAGCTGGCCGTCCTTTTTTTCGTCCGGATCGGACACGCGGACCAGATCCACCAGAAAGCGGTGTTCCTCGCCGCCGCAGAGGCCGCGGCTTTTCAGGTCGGTTGCGTCCGCCTCAAACTGGCGGGGATAGAATTCCTTCAGCGTGCCGGGGATCTGCAGATCGCCGGACAGGTAACAGTACCGCGCCTCATAACAGACGGCGGAGCTGCCCGCGCTGCCGTTTTGCCCGGTGATCAGGAACCGGCCGATCTCATGCGGCGCGTTGGAAAATATTTTTTCCAGATACAGCTGCGTCCCCTCCTGCAAAAACTCCCTATCGTTTTCTTTCAGCATCCCCTTCACCTTATCCTTTCTGACGGATCAGCATGCAGGTGCAGTCGTCACGGCTTCCGGCGCTCCCGAAAAACCGGTCCAGCCCCTCCGTATCGTTTTTCACCACGTAATCCATCACCTGTTGATTGGTCTCCTTTTTTTGCAGCATCGCCCGCCAGGCGCCGTCCGAACAGATCAGCACGGACGCCACGTCGTTCATATCCAGAAACGTCACCGCGGAATCCTCATAGGCGCGCTTCGTCATGGTGGTGCAGATCAGGTCCGGCGACGGCTCCGGCGGATGGCCGATGGCCTTCACCCGCCGGTCCTTCATGACGGCGGACATAAAGCTGTCGCCGACGGAAAACGAGAGCGCCAGGTTTCGCGCCTCATCGATACACAGAAAGCTGAGCGTGCTGGCGTAGGACATGGCGTCCTCCCCCTCCCGGTCCGCCAGCGCCCCGATCTCCGACTGGAGATAGCTGACGATCAGGTAGGCCACGCTCTCCTCCTTCAGGCCGAACAGGTAACGGGATTCCTTCGTCATGGCTTCGTACAGCTTTTCACAGGCGACGCGCGCGCCCTGCGCCCCGTTTTTACAGGAGGAAACGCCGTCCGCCACGGCGGCAAACGTAATATTGCCGTCGGACTTCACAAACGCCACGTCCTGATTGTCCTTTTTTTCCTGCAGATGCCGTTCGCCGGTTCTGGAACAGAACCAGGCGCTGTAGTCATACGCCGCCATTTTTCCTCCCCACTTTCCGTATCACATATTCGTGGCATTCCCGGTAGGCGGCATAGATGATCAGCATATCGTAGATGCTTTTATCGTTCACCTCGCGGAAGCCGCAGGCCTGCAGCAGGGCGTCGGCGCCGTTCCGGCTGACGCCCGTGGCGCTGAAATCGGCGTTCGAGCAGAAAAAGCCGTAGAATTCTTCCATGCTGCGGGCGACGCCCTTCGGCCGTTTTTCCGGATGGGCGGCGATATCATTCGCCATCTGCACCATCAGCTCCGCCCGGGTGATCACTTTTTTATCCCCGACCGCGCTTTCATTCGCCTTTTTCTTTTTCCGGGAGGGCTCGATTTCAAAGCGCTCCATGATCCGGTTGACGCATTCCATAAAATCAGGGCTGACGTTGACGGGAAGATTGCTTTGCGTCATCACGATGGCGCCGGAACCGGCGACGGTATGCATCTCCAGCGAATTCAGAATACCGTAGGAGACGCCGCTGCCGTAGGCGCCGTTGTTGCCGGAGGGACGGAGCGCCGCCAGCGCCTTTTCCGCCGTTCGGTGCTCCTCCGCGTACAGCACCGGCGAACCGCCCGCGCGCCGCCCGCCTTCGGCCAGCTTTTCCTGCTTGCATACGTAGTGCCACTGCACAAACAACGCAAAGGATTCCTCCTTCATCTCAAAAAGCCGCCTCAGATAGTCGGAGGAACGGAAGTACTCGGTAAGGCCGCTGACGACGTTGCGGTTCTCCTCCCGCCCGGCGTTGGCGCGGTAGTATTCCTCCGCGTTCCCGCTTTCATGGCAGGTCATGATCATCCGGATCGCTTTGTACAGCTTAAGGTCCGCGGGCATATCCTTTTTCGCGATAAAATACAGATAGATGACCTCCGCAAAGTTTTTCCAGTTGATACCGTAGCCGTCGATAATCCCTTCGTCGGTCTTTTCCCGCTTGTTGACCGGATTATCCGTATAGAAATCAAAAAACAGGCACTGGTTGATATCGGACCAGCGGGAGCCCTCTTCCACCGGCGCGTTACCGTCGGACAGGGCATCGCGGAGGACCTGCGGCACGTCCATCTCGAACGCGATGGCAAAGAGATAGAGATGCGCCCGCGTCTTTTTCTGCCGGCCGAAGCGCCCCTTTCCGAACAGGAAGGCGATCTTCGCCAGATGGCAGCTCTTATCGGTCTGCAGGCCTTCCAGCTCCTGCTGCGTCAGGCCACGTGCCATGGCGTTGTAGTCGCCGCCGTAGCGCTCCCCGCAGAGCTTTCCGAGCGCCGCGCTGTACAGATTATCCGCGCCGGCCCCGGACGCTCCGTGATTCTTGCCGCGGATCGGCTGGCCTTTCAGCTCACCGCCCGCCTCGCTGAACACCACCCCGTTATGGAACTGCTTGATAAACTGCCGCATGATCAGCAGCTCCGTGGAGGCGCCTTCCTCCATCAGGTCTTCGCTGCCGATCTCCGGCAGGCGGCTTCTGACAAGGCGGCCCATGTAATCCGCGGAGGACCGGTACAGTGTAAAATTCTCCCCCAGGATCTCCAGAAAACGCGCGTCCACCTCGTTCTGCGACGGCAGCCCCGGTATGGCAGGCCGGCCGTCCCGGGCGGGCGCCCCCCTGATGGCCCGGGCAAACAGCGCCAGCGTACCCTTCACCCTGGCGAGATCGGCAAAATCCTCCACAATGATCCGTTCCTCCTTCGGGCAGCTCTGATCCTTCCGGCAGACGGCTCTGTAATACGGGGAGCTGTCCGACAGCAGTTTTTTCAGATCATCAAACACACTTGCCAGAGAGGCGAGGTGTTCGTCCCGTTTTCTGCCGCTGCTGTTTGCCGCCAGAAGGACCCTTTCCCGCAGTTGCTCCAGCAGGGCCGTTGCGGACTCCGCGGAGTGAAGCGTCCGGAACGCGCCGTTCATCATCCTCTTTCTTGCCTCCCGCAGGGCAAGGGTATACGACTCCTGCGCCATGCTTTGGCCCGCCCCGCCGGCAGGGATCGTCAGAACAACATTTGCCATCGTCGATTCCTCACATCAGTCAGATTCTTTTTTTCATTTTACACAAAACCGACGGATTTTGCAACCTGCCGGGGCATTTTTTTCTGATCCGTGGGTTACGATCCTCCTCAACGGCCTTCTCACACAGCCTGAGATCCATTATACCGCGCCTTTGCGCGGAGAAAAGCATGAGGGCGGGCAAAAAACCAGCGGCTTCCGTCACATGCGGAAACCAACAAGACGACCAGCGGCAAGGAGAGAGAGACCGCAACGCGACAGGGCGGCGCAGCGCCGTCATCGCGCGGCGGTCCTCTTTTTTCTTAACACAATCGCTTTTATCAGAAAAACGTCCGGGCCGGTCATCCCTGTGGAGGACCGGCCCGGATGCCGTACGGTTTTTTCGCGGAGGGCAGACGGGAGAGTCAGTCCCCGCCCCGCAGGATGGCCTCCGCCTTTTGGCGGAGCGCGTACCCGGACGCCAGCGGATAGGCGTGGACGCTGTCGTAACGGGAGGTGTAGACCGTCTCCGTCGCCGGATCATAGCCGGAGAAGTTCTGCACATGGAAAACAATTTCCTGTTTTCCCACGTCGATCAACCAGGCGTTTTTGCCGCAGCACAGGAACCCCTGCCCCTTGCCCGTCGGCACATAGCGCAGGCCGCCGTAAAAGGACGTGACGCTCAGCAGGATCCGCTCCTGCGCGATCTCCCCGTCAGACAGGTCTATCCGCCGCAGATTTCCGGCGAAATCGATCACAAACAATTGATCCTCCATCCGGACCATGCCCTTCAGGTTGTCCGCGTTTTCCCGTGAAAAAATCGTTTCACCCGATCCGAAACGATAGCCCGCCGCCTCTTTTTCCGTCAGCAGGTACAGCTCATTCTCATCCGCGCTCCATACCTCGCTGATCAGATCGGGAAAATACTCCATGGCCGGCGCGCCGAACTGCCGTTTTTCTCCGGTTTTCCGGTCGGTCACAAGAAGAAACATTTCCTTTTCGCCGAAGGACTCGCCGCAATCGTAGAGTACGCCCACTCTGTTGCCGGAAGGGGATACGAAGAAACCGTAAAGGAAATAAGTCAGCGGGGTGTCTCCATCCGCGGGCTGTTTCTTCTGCTCCTCCAGATCAAAAACCGTCTCCTCCTCCCCGCCGGGGCTGACGGCGTGGATCGTCTCATCGGATTGCCAGAAGAGCACGGGGGGCTCCCCCGGCACGACCACAGCCTTATCATACTCATACTCCGCCGTCAGTTCCCCTGTCAGCGCGTGAAAGACGGCAGTCTTGTGATAATAACAGACAGCCAGCGTATCCCGGTTCAAAAAACAGACCGAATCAACCGCATCGTCCCCCAAAGGGATGACGCAGACCGTCTTTCCGTCGGCCGCGTTGATGACGTACGCTTCTTTTCTGGCATAATTCCGTGTCAGCAGAAGGGAACCGTCCTCGTTGAGCGCCGTGTCATATACGCCCGCCTTCTCCTCCGTGCGGAAAACAAGCCGTTTTTCGTGATTCTCCACGGCGGCATAAATGACCGCCTCGTTCTCGCGGCCGCCGCAGGTCACCGCGTACCGGTTGTTGACATAGGAGGCGACGCCGATCTCGGAGCGGAAATTGCGGCTTCTGACCATATAGACGTCGCTGAGCGTCCTGTCAAAGAAGGAAACGTCCTCGTTGACCGAAAAAACGACCTCCTGCCCGCTGTCGTCGATCACAAACACAACGCCGTTCTCCGCGTAATACACGTCGCGCATGGCGCGGAGCAGCGAAAAACTCCCCGCGTCCTCTCCTGTCTGCAGGTCGACGACGAACACCTCGCTGTCAACGACCCCGAAGGCGACCGTTCCGCCGTTTTCCGGGGCGGCGGACGGTCGGAACACACCCATCTGCGCCTTGCTTTTGCCCACCGGCGCCTTCCGTGTATACGACCATTTCAGGCTGCCGTCGGCCAGATCGTACCCGCTGAAGAAGGTGACGGAAGACGGAATGTTCTCTTTTTCCTTTCCCAACAGCAGCAGCGTTCCATCGCAGAGAAAAACGTCTTTTATGGGGTGAACAAAGTCCGTCTCCTCCGTCACGACGGCGGGGATCACATACAAAAACGAGGTTGTTCCCCCTTCCGCCCGGTACACGTAGAGATCCGACCGGTACAGCAGCAGAAGAAGGGGATCCGCAAAAAATACCCCGTTGAAATGAATGTCGGAAAAATCCTCGATCCTCTCTTCCAGAGCGTCATATCCGACTCGGGCGATCTCCTCGCCGGAAGCGAAATCCAGCACGCAGACCGATTTTACGAAGGACGTAAAGCCGGAATCGTTCTTTGACCGCTCGGTAACGATCACCGGCAGCCCGCCGGAACGCGGCAGCTCCGACACGACCGACGTGTACGAGTAATCCCCCTCTTTCGCCCAGACGACGGTCCCGTCCACAGGGGACACCCGGGAAATGCGCTGTTCCTCCTTATCGATGCAGAACACCGCGTCCTCTTCTATGCCGGTCTCCTCTCTGACGCCTTTATACCGGCTGGTCATAAAGCCCTTATTCCCTATCGACGTAACGGAAACCTGCCCTGCCGCGTACCACTCGGTCGACAGCTCACCCTCCACGGCGGCGTCATGAAAATACGCGACGGTATACCGGTCGGCCGCAAAGAAGACGATCTGTTCCCCGGCGCCCACGTCCCAAAGGGAGGTTCCCTCCTCCGTTTTTACCAGCAGCGTCCTGCCGCCGTTCAGCAGGCAAAGATCCCTGACGGCGGCGGGGAAGGAGAACTTTTGGGTGGCGGTGAAAAGCTCCGGCTCATAAGCGCCTGTCAGCGAAACGGCCTGCTCCACCGCGCTGTTCGCCAGCGGCGCTTCCCCCGGTTTTTCCGGCAGCGCCCGGGCGACGGCGTCCATCGCGTCATAAAGATTGCCGCCGTTTTCCAGCGTTCTGGACTGGTTGACCAGCGACTCCGCGTTTTTGTACCGGATCTGCCTGTTCTGCTGCACGGCCACAGTACCGAAGACGGCCACCACCATCAGCGCGGCGGCCGCCGCGGCGGCAAAGGAAAAACGGCGGCGGCTGCGCCTGCGCTGCTCCCGCTGGAACAGGTCGTCAAACCCGCAGCCGAACAGCGGCGCGGCAATACGCAGGAACTCCACCTTCAGCCGCTGCAGCGCCTGCCGCTGCGTTTTCGCGCTGACGTTGGCGGCCAGCGGCTCGATCTCCTCCCGGACGACCGTCTCCGTTCCGTCCGGCAGCAAAACCGTTTTCGGCTCGTAGCGGAGCGGCTCCGGAAAGACGGGCGGCCTGTCGGGATCCCCCACAAAGAGGGTCAGGATCTGCCGGTTGCTGCCGCCGTGCAGCGCCTGAAAAAAGGCGACCTCCTGCATGCACCATTTGGATTCTTCAAAACGCTCCGAACAGATCACCACCAGAAAGCGGGACTGTTCCAGCGCCTGCCGGATATCGCCGCCCAGATCGTTGCTGGTGGGCAGCTCGGTTTCATCCCGGAACAGGCGCAGCTTTTTCGCCTTTTGGCCGTCTCGGGCGCTTTTCGGCGGAACATACGCCTCCAGCAGCTTCTGCAGCTTTTCGGCGACAGGCTTGTCCGGGGCAAGATGCCGGTAGGAAATAAACGCGTCATATTTGTATTCGCCGCTCATTGTGTTCCCTCCTGCTGGCATGAGACTTTTTTCTTCAATCCCATGCGTGTTTTCTCATACGGAAGTATATCACACCTGGCGCGAAAAGTCCATACCGAATGCTGTAATTCCGGGCCGGCCATTCCTGCGGGAGTCATTGGCCTGATTTGGTAAACAGCAGAACGGGATCGCCGTTTTCATCCAGCTGGCACAGCATCCCGCCGTTTACCGTGAAGTACATCGTTTCGCTGCCCATGGCGGTAATCAGTCCGTTCGCGTCCACCGTGTAGGCGCCGGCGCATTTGCTGTCGCCCACATCCGCCGCGTCCAGGGCCATTCCCACGATCCGGTCCACAATCACGTCAAGATTCACGCCGACCAGCAGGCCGATGATGGCGCTGGCCGACTGGCGAAGTCCGTCTTTGAACGGGTCCATGGCCATGACGTAGCTGAACGTGCCGTTTTCGGCAAAGCAGACGTCGATTTCACAGGCGGTTTTCCCGACCAGCAGAGAAAGAAGGAACTGATCCTCTTCAGACAGGTCAAGCTCCTTCACGTTGATCTCAGCGCGCCAGCAGCCGACCTCCGGCCCCGGCTTGGCCAACAGGCCGCAGGACGCCGCGGTAACGACTGTACAGACCACAAGCAACAGCGCGGCCGCCGCCGTCAGTTTCTGTTTCATAAGGCTCCTCCTTCCCGGCAACATGCCGGTACCGTCAAAACGTCAATACCATCCACCGTAATTTACACTCTGTATCATAGCCGTTTGTTCCCGCCCTGTCATCCCCCGCGCCGCAAGAGGGCGGCCACTCTTTGCGGCCGGCCAAAAAGGAGGCGTCACAAAAAAGACCGAACCGCCAAAAACAGGCGACGATCCCTTTGACCGCAAAAAAAACACCGGCCTTCCCTAAGGAGGACCGGTTATCGCCGCGATACAATGACGGCTCCGCCGCGTTATGACCGTCTGATACGCTGTCCGATTTACCCGCAGCGCCGCCGTACCGTTTTCCGTTATACGGTTTTATTTCTGAAACACGGAGAAGATCCGCTGGAAGAAGGCCTTGATCCTATTGAAGAAATTCCGGATCGAATCCAGCAGCGAAACGTTGCTCCCCTGTTTTTCGCCCCAGACCGCGTAGAGGATCTTGCCGCCGCCGGGGGTGAGCGTGTCGCCCGCCTGATACTGGGCCGTTGTGCCGTCCGGGGTCTCGGTCCAGCCGAGGAACACGTCCCGGGAGCTTCTCGGCTCGGCAGCGCCCAGCACGGTCGCCGTTTCACCGGCGCGGTAGATCCTGCGGTCCAGCGTAAGCTCCTTCGCTTTGGCGTTTGTAACGTAGCGCACAAAGCCTGTCTCTTCCGAGAGATAGCTGTTCATAAACGCGATCCGGTCCGTAAGGAAGGACTTCAGCGAGGCGATCTGCTTGTTGAAGCCCCGGGTGGCCGCCTTTACGGTGCCCGCGCCGATCTGCCGCCAGGCGATGGCGTCCATCAGGACCGCCGGTTCCACCGACGCCGCCTTGGCGTCCACGCTGTCAAGGATCGCCTGCGCCGCGGCCAGGCCTCTCGTCTGCCAGAGCTGTTTGACCGCCGCAATGAAATCCGCGTGGTTCAGCGCCTGGCCCAGCAGCGAGGGATACCACCGGATACTGTTGGCGATGTGCGTGCTGAACACGTAGGGAACGGTGGGATCCTCGGGATGCAGGCCGAGGGTGATAAGGTTGTTCTGGAACCCGTTGCCCAGCGCCAGATCCAGGTCCCAGGTGGGCCCCGGATGGAATTTCGCGTCGCCGGTATCCTTATAGAGGTAAAAGCTGCTGGAGCAGCCGTCGAAGTTCTCGGTGAACTCCTGGACGAGATACGCCTCCGCCAGCTCCTCCAGGTCGATGTAGTCGGTGTAATACCTGCCCTTGGCGTTGCAGCCCGTGGGCGAATAGAGCGCGTCCTCAAACTCTTTATAGTAGTTGAAGATATACCGGCTTTGGGCCTGGGAGGCGTTTTCCGGCTCTTTGATGGTGATCGTCTGACCGATGGGGGTGACAAAACCGGTGGGCTCGCTCTCGTAGCGGAGGATTTTTTCCAGCTCGATCAGATAGCCGCCGGTGATATCCGCGGGATCGTTGGGCACCTTGTAATATTTGAAGGTGTCGGGGGTCCTCACGCCCTGGGAACCGCCCAGCGGGTACGTATCCAGCGCCGCGCCGTTCACTTCCTCCGTGGCGTCGGCGAGGTTATAGATATCAATGCGGTTTTCGCCGATCTCCACCTTTTCGGCGAGGGGGTAAGCCCCCATGTAAACACCGTTGCAGTAGAGGTTCGTCATCACCACGTCGCTGGTCAGCGCGTTGCCCAGGGTCCGCGAGAAGGAATAGCCCAGGTCATTGCGCAGCTTGCTGCCGTCGCCGTGGCCCGCCAGCAGGCACCATTTTTTAGCCTTGCCCATGCCGAACAGGTCGGTTTTCTTGGCAAGCTTGATGTTGTAGGGCTTTTTGTTCAGGTCCCAGGTGGAGTTGCCCCGGCCTTTGATATAGTCCAGCGCGCCGCTGTACTGCACCTCGCCCGTGCCGGAGGTGATCACGACGCTGCCGGGCTCTTTGTGGTCTTTATCGGCGTGAACGGCGTCCATCGAGCCGCTTTCCGTTGTGACAAACAAGGAGGGGGACGACGACTGCATGACGACCACGTTGTACGTTGCGGCGCCGCAGAGGACCCGGACTTCATCCGCCGCAAAGGCGTCCGTTGCCGCGCCGCTGGCCACTTCCGCGCCGCCGATGACAAGCGGCTGATCCGCGTCGTAGGTGACCGTCAGCGCGGCCCGGTCCGCCTCCGCGGGCAAAAAGAGATAATAGCTGCCGTCATGCTCATACCAGTACAGCGGCGCGGGGTCCTCGGAACCGGCGGTCATCAACGCGCCGACGCTGAACGAACGGATCTCCCCTTCCGCGGCAAGAGCAAAGACAGACGTTATGCCGAACAGCATCACAATACAAAGTAGCGCCGAAAAAATCTTTTTGGTGTTCATGTCGCTTCTCCTTCTTTTTTTATTTATTATATCACAGGAGAATTAACAAGTCCACTATATCCAACAAAAAAAACAACCCGCGCCCATTTTTTTCACTTTTCCCACCGTCATTTTCCGAAATCCAATTGCATCCGTCTGCGGCATATGCTAAAATGCTATTGCACAAAAATGAAGGATAGGAGTGGAAAAACAACAATGAAACATACCGCTTCTCTGTTATGTTCCCTTTTGCTGATCCTGCTCTTCCCCCTTGCCGCGGCGGCGGAAGAGGGGTTTCCGGACGCGAAAGCCGACGCAGCCCTTTCGCTGCGGGCGGAGGTTTTCAACGGGTCCGGCGCGTACTGCGACGTGCTGGAGCTGCCCGGCTATGAAACGGAGCCATATTTTCTGTTCCTTCCCGCGGGCTGTGACAAAACCGCTTTGACCGTCACCTTCCCCTACGATTCCTGCTCCGTGGACGGCCAACCGCTGCGGTCCGGCCAGCCGACGGACGCGTTCGCGGAGGACGGGACGCATACCGTCGTCACCCCCCAGGGGACCTGGCCCCTGCGGGTTCTGTCCTCCGAAAACCTGCCCTCCCTGTACATTGAGACGGAAAGCGGGGCGCTGACGGATATCCATGCGGATAAGGCCTATAAAGAGCCGGGCCGCCTCACCGTGGCGGAAAACGGCGGGATCTCCGTGGACGGCGCGGCGCTGGAATATATCAAGGGCCGGGGCAACTCCAGCTGGCGTTCCAACGAAAAACGCAGCTACAATATCAAACTGGAGGAGGAAGCCGGATTGCTGGGCATGGCCCCTGCCAAAAAATGGGTACTGACCTCCAACAACATGGACGCCACGCTGATGCGCAACGCCATCGCCTATTCCGCCGCCCAACTGACGCGCCTCCCCTACGCCGTTGATTTCGCCTTTGTCGATCTGTATGTCAACGGCGTCTACCGGGGCAACTACCTGCTGTGCGAAAAAATAGAGGTGGGGGAAAACCGGATCGACATTGCCGACCTGGACGATAAGAACCGGGAGGCCAATCCCGGCCTCACGCTTTCGGAAACGCCGCGCAGGCAAAGCGGCAGATCCGCCCCCATGCGCGCCTGGTGCGACATTCCGAACGAGCCGGAAAACGTCTCCGGCGGCTACCTGCTGGAGTTGGAATACCCCGACGCGTTTGCCGATGAAAGAAGCGCCTTTGTCACCGGCAACGGCGCCTGCCTGCTGCTCCATTCCCCCAAAAACGCCACCAAAGGCGAGGTGGATTATATCGCCGGGCTGGTGGAGGAATGGGAAGAGGCGCTGCTGGCAGAAGACGGCAAAAACAAACAGGGCCGGCATTACACCGAATATATGGATATGGACTCCTTTATCGACGGCCTGTTGGTGTATGATTTTACCGCCAACCAGGACCGGGGCTTTACCAGCTGGTATCTCTTTGTGCCGGAAAACGAGCAGAAGTTTTACATGGGCCCCCTGTGGGATTTTGACCAGAGCATGGAAAACGCCGCCGCCGTGCCCGACAGTATCACACTTGCCGCGATAGGGCAATACGAGCGGGAACATTCCACGGCAAAACAGCAGAAATCCTTTATTGAAATGCTGCTGTCCCACCGGGATATCACGGATCTGATGGCGGAGCGGTTTTCCACGCTGCAAGACGACGTCACCGATACCCTTGACAAGACCGTACAGGACCTGTTTACCGCGATCCGCCCCTCCGCCGCAATGGACGCCCTCCGCTGGGGGTACGACGCCAACCAGAAAAAGGACGCGGACCTGCCCGCCTATCTCTTAGCGAGGACCGAAACGCTGCGGGAGGCTTACGCGCATCCGGACGAACGCATACAGGAAGTCCTTGAAACGGTCAGCGCCAACGGCGGCGCCTATGAAGGCAGAGGGAACCCGGGAAAAACGGATCTTCCCGCCATCGTTGTCGTCATCGCTGCCGTTCTGCTTCTGTCGGCGGCCGCCGTCACGGCGGCGCTCGTCACCCGCCGCAGAAAAAGCGCCGGTCGCTGACGCACCCGTTTTCCATAACCGGTTAAAAGCTTCACAACAAAGGGGCGAACGAAATGACAACAAGAAAACAAACGGCCGCGCTGCTGCTGGCGCTGGCGCTCTGCCTGTCCTTTGCCGGGTGCGGCGGAACAGACAAAACCGAAACGGTCCCCGTACACATCGACTACGCCACGGCGACAGTCAGTTATCTGGGGCCGGAGGGCACCTACACCCAGGAGGCCTGCGGGCAGTTCTTTGAAAAGCAGGGGACCTACGTTCCCTATGAGACGGTCAATGATGCCGTGGAGGCGCTGGTGGACGGCAAAAGCGGCTACGCCGTGATCCCCCAGGAAAACACCATCGGCGGCGTGGTGACCGACTACGTGGATACGCTGCTCTCACAGCCGCAGGTCTCCGTGGTGGGCGAGGTGGAGCTGCCCATCAACCAGAACCTGCTGGTCCTGCCCGGCACAACGCTTGCGGAGATCAAAACCGTTTACTCCCACAAGCAGGGCATCGCCCAAGGGCAAAACTGGCTGCGGGAGAACCTGCCGGACGCGGAGGTAACGGAAGTATCCAGCACCGCGGAAGGAGCAAAGATGGTGGCAGAGGGAAAGGACCCCTCCTGCGCGGCCATTGCCTCCGCCGCCTGCGCCGACGTGTACGGTCTGGAAGTGCTGGCAGCCGCCATTCAGAACAACGACAGCAACAAGACCCGTTTCTATGTGCTGTCCACCCAGCCACCCGCCACGGAAAACGCAGACCGGACGGCCTTTGTGGCCAGCGGCGGCGCGAAGGAACTGCCCGGGCTGATGGCCGCCATGGAAAAGCGGGGGATGACGCTGATTGCCCTTCACGACCGCCCGCTGAAAACGGAGCTGGGCCAATACGCCTACCTGATCGAATGTGCCGGAATCACCTACGGCGACTATAGGAAGCTCACGGAGAGCAGCGCCTTCACGTTCCGCTGCCTTGGCAGCTTTAACGTCAGATAGCGCAAAACGGAAATCGCGTCACGGCGCATTGCGGGACAGGAAACCTCCCCACACAATGGGAGCTTGCCGCGCGGACCATCATCGCAGAAGAACCCCTGAGTTCCCCCCTGCCGACCCGGTCTGCGCTTTTTTTTATTATCTGTATTGACAACGGAGACAAAGTGGAATATAATAACAGTTGAACAGTTGTTCAATTATTATCACACACCAAAGGAGCGGATCGTTTATGAGCCTGTTCGACTACAACGCCGCGCCCACCTGCGAGGACCACGTGATCCATCAGGAGATTGCGGAGGCAGCCCGAAAGGACCTGCCGGATGAGGATGAGCTGTTCGATCTGGCGGAGCTGTTCAAGATCTTCGGCGATTCCACCCGGGTGAAGATCCTGTACCTGCTGTTTGAATCGGAGATGTGCGTCTGCGATATCGCGGAGGTGCTGGGGGTGACGGTCTCCGCCGTCTCCCACCAGATGCGGGTGCTGAAAAGCGCCAAGCTGGTAAAATTCCGCAAGGAGGGCAAAAGCGTGTTCTATTCCCTGGCGGACGAGCACGTGGGGTCCATTCTGGCGCAGGGCATGGAGCATGTGAGAGAGTGATTAGTGATTAGTGGTTAGTGATTTGCCGATACGGAAAGGAGTTTTTTATCATGAAAAAGTCGATTAAACTGGAAGATCTGGACTGCGCCAACTGCGCGGCCAAGCTGGAAAACGCGGTGGCGGCCATCGACGGCGTGCAGCGGGTGACCGTCAGCTTTATGGCGCAGAAGATGATCCTGGAAGCGCCGGACGACCGCTTTGACGATATCCTGAAGCAGGTGGTCAAGGCCGCGAAAAAGACGGTGCCGGACTGCACGGTGGTGGTATGAAAATTGGAGTTTAGCGAGCTGTTAGCTCGCTAAACAGTCGTAAGTCGTGAGTCGTAAGACGTAAGAAATAGTTGCTCTATCAGAATGGAAATTCCTTGATTTTCAACGTAATACAGGAACGCCCGAAGGGCTTCTTACGACTCACGACTTACGACTTGCGACTCGAGCCAACGGCTCGCCAAATCCCTCTTCCCGGAGGTTCTCTTATGTCTAAAAAACAAAAAAAGCTGCTCCTCCGCATTCTCATTGCCTGCGGGTTGTTCGCGGCGGTGTTCGCGGCGGAAAAGCTGACCGATTGGAACCGGTATCTCTATCTGGTCCTCTATCTCATCCCCTATCTTACGGCGGGGTATGACGTGCTGCTGAAAAGCGCGCGGAATATCCGCAAGGGGCAGGTGTTTGACGAGATGTTCCTGATGGCGGTGGCCACCCTTGGCGCGCTGGCCATCGGGGAGTACCCGGAGTGCGTCTTCGTCATGGTCTTTTTCCAGACCGGCGAGCTGTTCCAGAGCGTGGCCGTGGGCAAAAGCCGCCGATCCATCTCCGGTCTGATGGACCTGCGCCCCGATACCGCCACCATTGTGCGGGACGGCGCGGAAGAGGAGGCCCTGCCGGAGGAGGTGTGCGTGGGCGACACCCTGCTGGTGCGCCCCGGCGAGCGCATCCCGGTGGACGGCACGGTGAGCCGGGGGACCTCCACGGTGGATACCTCCGCTCTGACCGGCGAATCCGTTCCGGCGGACGTGGGCCCGGGCGACGACCTCATCAGCGGCACGGTCAACCTGACCGGCACGCTGTACTATACCGCCACGAAAGAGTACGGGGAATCCACCGCCGCCAAAATTCTGGAGCTGGTGGAAAACTCCTCCCTCAACAAGGCGAAAAGCGAAAAATTCCTCACCCGCTTCGCCAAATACTATACCCCCTCGGTGGTCATCGGGGCGGTACTGCTGGCGGTGATCCCCTCGCTGATCACGGGCGACTGGAAGGAATGGATCGGCCGGGCGCTGATCTTTTTGGTGGTCTCCTGCCCCTGCGCGCTGGTCATCTCCGTGCCCCTGTCCTTTTTCGGCGGCATCGGCGGGGCCTCGGCCAAGGGCATACTGATCAAGGGCTCCAACTATCTGGAGGCGCTGGCGGACGTAAAGACCGCCGTGTTCGACAAGACCGGCACGCTGACCACCGGCTCCTTTACGGTGACGGAGGCCCTTCCGGCGGAGGGATGCGACAGGGAAACGCTGCTGTCGCTGACCGCCTGCGCGGAGTACTACTCCGACCATCCCATCGCCCTTTCCATCAAAAAGGCCGCCGGGGCGTATGAGCCCCCGACGGATACCAAGGCGCTTTCCGGCTACGGCATTGAGGCGGTCACCCCGCGCGGCACGGTACTGGCGGGCAACGCCGCCCTGCTGCGGGACCGGGGCGTTGCCTTTGCCGAAACGGACAAAGCCGGCACCGCCGTTTACGCGGCGCTGGACGGGCGGTATCTGGGCTGCGTTATCATCAACGACACCTTAAAGCCCGGCGCGGCGGAGGCCCTGCGCTCCCTGAAGGCGCTGGGCGTGACCAAGACCGTGATGCTGACCGGCGACCGGGAAGCGGCAGCCAAGACCGCGGCGGCGGCCGCCGGGGTGGACGAGTACCACGCGGGGCTGCTGCCCCAGGACAAGGTGGCGCGGGTGGACGCGCTGTGCCGCGCGGAGGGCAGCCGTGAAACGCTGGTCTTTGTGGGCGACGGCGTCAACGACGCGCCGGTGCTCACCCGGGCGGACGTGGGCATCGCCATGGGCGGCCTTGGCAGCGACGCGGCCATAGAGGCGGCGGACGCGGTGATCATGGACGACGACCCCGGCAAGGTGGCGCTGGCCGTTTCCATCGCCCGCAAAACAAAGCGCATCGTGCGGGAGAACGTGGTCTTCGCCCTGGGCGTGAAGTTCGCGGTGCTGATCCTGGCGGCCTTTGGCCTGACCAATATGTGGGTGGGCGTATTTGCCGACGTGGGCGTGGCGGTGCTGGCCATTCTGAACGCCATGCGCACCCTGCGCCCCGTAAAGGACAAAAAATAATATTCCCTGGCGCAACAAAGCACGGTGAAAGTCTATCTTATGGGTGAAAGAAAACGATTGCCCGTAACGGAAAGGAGTCATCGGCCATGCCCGGAAAACAGAAATGCAAACTGCTGCGGGAGATCCGGCGGAAGATCGCGGACGAGAACGACATTTTCCTAGCAACGGAGGAATGCCGCTATCAGGGCGACTGCCGGGGCACCTGCCCGAAGTGCGAAAGCGAGCTGCGTTATCTGGAGCAGCAGCTGGAAAAGCGCCGCTCCATTGGTAAAAGGGTGACGGTCTCCGCCCTGGCGCTGGGGATGGCCGCAACCCTTGGCGGCTGCATCCCTCAGCCACTGGAGGGCGACGTGCCTTACACCCCGCCGGAAACGGAGACCGTCGCCGGGCCGGACGGCGGCGCGGCCACCCCCACGGACGGCCCGGAGGATTTTACGTTGGAAGGCGACGTGCTGTATGTGCCGGACAGCGGTTTTGCCCCGGAGGACAACATTATGGCCACCGTCTACGGCCCGCCGGAAACGGAGGCCCCACCAGCGGCGTTCGACCCCGGCGACAACGTGGAGGCCAACATCTACGGTCCACCGGAAATGATGGAAAGCTTCAACAGCAATGGCTGACGCGCCGCGCTACCCCCTGCTGGCCCTGTCGCGGCTGCGGATGGCAACGGACGGGGAAGGCGTCACCACGCTGGCGGCCGGGGCGGGGTGCCCGCTGCGGTGCCGCTGGTGCCTCAACCGGCGGCTGCTGGCGGAAAAACAGCCGGAGTGGGTATCGCCGGAGGAGCTGTTCGCCCGTACCCGTATCGACGACCTCTATTTTCAGGCCACGGGCGGCGGGCTGTGCTTCGGGGGCGGGGAACCGCTGCTGTACCCGCATTTTATTGCCGCTTTCCGGCAGTTGACCGGCGGCGTGTGGCGGCTGACCGCCGAAACCTCGCTGTGCGCGCCAACGGAGGCGCTCACGGCGGTGCTGTCCTGTCTGGACGCGTTCATCGTGGATATCAAATCCATGGACGAGGCCGTCTACCGCCGCTATACCGGCGGGGACCCGGCGCCGATGAAACGCAATCTGCGGCTGCTGGCGGAAACGGTGCCGCCGGAAAAGGTCCGCGTAAAGGTGCCGCTGATCCCCGGTTACAACGACGCGGCGGACCAACAGAACAGCGTCCGCCTGCTGCGGGACATGGGCTTTACGCGGATAGAGACGTTTGATTACGTGAT
>CAMJYF010000002.1 GCA_946409885.1 uncultured Clostridia bacterium
GCCAGCGGGGCGTGGGCGCGCACCTGGCTGACCGCGTCCGCCACGCAGTCGTAAAGGAGCTCCGTCCCTTCGCTGTCCGCCACGTAGTTGGAGACTCTGTCCCGGCTGATGCCGAAGCGGGCGCCGGTTTCCACCGCGTCGATGTTGGCGCCGATGAAGAGGAATTCCCAGCCGTATTCGCTCTTTTCCGTTTCTATCATCCGCTTTACCCTGTCGGAGGTGTAGCGGTGGCTGGCGTTTTCCATGCCGTCCGTGGTGATGACGAACACGGTGCGGCCGGGCACGTCCTCGGGGCGCGCGTACTTGTGGACGTTGGCGATGTGGTGGATCGCCCCGCCGATGGCGTCGATCAGGGCGGTGCAGCCCCGCACGGTGTAGTCCCGGTCCGTCATCTTCGGGATCTTATCCAGCGGCACCCGGTCGTGCAGCACCTCGGATTCGTTGTCGAACAGCACGGTGGAAACATACGCCTCGCCGGGCTCCTTCTTCTGTTTTTCGATCATGGCGTTGAAGCCGCCGATGGTGTCGCCCTCCAGCCCGCTCATGGAGCCGCTGCGGTCAAGAATAAAAACCAGTTCCGTCAGTTGTTTGTTCATGGTAAAACCTCCTGTAATGTTGTGTTGCAAGCACATTATACAGGAGGTGTTCGCGTTTGTGGTCGCTTGCCGGGCGACATTTTTAAAACGGCGCTTTTTTGCCGCTGCGGAATGGCAAAAACGTCGCCCTTCCGGCGTTTTCCGAAAAAACGCCGGAAGGCCGGGATACGGTCCGCGCCGCTGACCGGGCGGCGAAAGGGCCGCTGCTTTGACGGCCCGGAACAGCAGGGCCCCTGAACGAAAAAAACGTTCAGGGGCCTCTTCTTTTTTCTCTTTTCTTACTCTGCTCTCATCTTATCTTCTCTTCTCTCCGTCACAATGTGACGCGGGGGGAATAGAAAAGGGGGGCTCGGCAAATCCAGACCGCCTTATCCCCATTTTTTCCGGGATGAACCAATCGTTAGGAGATCGTTACAGCGTTCGCAGGGAGGCGAACAGCGCGCCGAAGGATGAGGTCCTCCGGTAGAACACCGGCGGCTGGCCCAGAGGGGCGGGGACGGACGCGTCGCCGCCGGCGCAGGCTTTGCCCGTCCACAGGTGGATCCACTCGCCCTCCGGCAGCCACAGCTTCCGGGAGGAGGCGCCGGGCTCCACCACGGGGGCCACCAGCAGGTCGTCGCCCAGCAGATAGCTGTACAGGTCCGTCCGCCACGCCGTTTCGCAGTCCTGGGCGAAAAACAGCGGCCGCATCACGGGCAGGCCGGCCGCCTCGTTCTGCCGGGCGGCCTGGCGCAGGTAGGGCAGCAGGGCGTCGTGGAGCTTCGTCATCCGCGCCGTAAAGGCCAGCAGCTCCGGCGTGTCGTAAAGCTGCACGTTGGTGGCGGGGCGGTTGCCCTCGTGGCTGCGCATCACCGGCGTAAAGCAGGAAAACTCCAGCCACCGCATCAGCAGCTCCTCATCCCGCCGCAGATAAAACAGGGTGGTGTAGCCCCCCGTGTCGCTGCAGCTGAGGCCGAAGCCGCTCATGCCCAGCGTCAGCGCCGCCGTAACGGCGGAGGGCAGGCCGTCGTCCGGCGACCAGTCCACGTTCTGGTCCCCCGCCCACATCAGGGTGGAATACCGCTGGGTCCCGGCGGCCCCGGCGCGCATATAAAAGACGCATTGGCCCAGCATGCCGCTCTCCTCCACGGCCTCCCGGTTGCACTTGGCCCACAGGGTGGGCCAGAGGTTGTGCAGCGCCCAGCCGTCGCCGCCGTGGCAGACGGCGTCTGTGGGCAGGTATTCGCCGAAATCCGCCATCCAGCCCCGCAGGCCAAAGCCGATCAGGTTGGTTTTGATGACATCCTTGTACCATTCGTAGGCCTCCGGCAGGGTCAGATCCACCACGCCGCAGTAAAACTCGCCGAAGTCGAAAAGGTAGTCGCCGCCGTCCGGCCGTTTGACCAGATAGCCGTGTTCGGCGGCGTACTGGCACAGGCTGCCCTCCCGCACCACGTAGGGGTTGATGTAGCCCATCCAGGCGCGGTCCTTGTCCTCCGCGATCACCCGGTCCAGGCCGGGGTAGAGGGCTTCGCTCCACTGCCAGTTCCAGAAATTGCGCTTGCCGAAGGAGGTCTGGCGGGTGCCCTCCCAGTCCTGGATCCACACGGCGGAAACGTCCACCCCCGCCGCCAGGCAGCGGTCGCGCAGCTCCGTAGCGCGCGCGGTGCCGCCCTGCACGCCCAGCCACAGGCCCTTCATCGCCCAGTCGGGCAGGGCGGGCTGGCGGCCCAGCAGCGCGGTGAGCTTTTGCAGCAGGGTCGGGTAATCCTCCCCCGCGCCCACCGTAAAGCGGACGTCCGCGCTCCACACGCCGATCTCGTGATACGCGCTTTCGCGGAAATCCAGCTCGGCGTACTCATAATTTTCCAGATGGAAGAAATACTTCCGGGAGGAGACGAAGGTGGGCTGCGGGAAAAAGGTGGTGTGGTAGTCGCCGCCGCCCCCGTCCGCCTCGTCGGCCAGGCGGGTGATCTCCGTGGCCTTGTTGCGGCCCACGCCCTGCTCCCTGGTCCAGATGGGGAAGAGCCTGCCCCGCAGGTTCAGGTAGGAGAACTGCTCCCCGCCGCCGGTGACGCGCTCGTCCGCCTCCGCCGGCAGGCGGATCCAGCAGCGGTTGAAGCCGCCGCCCTCCGCCGTTCCGTGAAAACGGATACAGCCCTCCTTTTCGGTAACGGTCAGGGTGAACGCGGCGCCGCTTTCCGGCTCCGCGAACCGCAGCGTATGGCCTTTGGCTTCCGTCAGGCGCAGCGGCCGCCGGACGGACAGGTGGTCCGTCACTTCAAAATTGCCCCGGAACATCTTCGTTTCCGGCGTTCCCTTGCCCAGAAAAAGGGCGGGGGCGGCGTCCGAATGGGCCAGCAGCAGGCGCCCGTCCGCCGTCAGCCGTACCGCGCCGGTGTTTGTTTCGATCTGTATCATGCTTTTGCTTCCGTTTCTCTTTTTTTATCCAGTATAGCATATTTCTCCGGACGCGCAAGAGAAAAATCGTCTTTCCGGCCAAAAATTAACAAAAAGAACCGTGAATAATTTCTGTCAAACGGTTGAATAAAAATAAATTTTATGTTATAATGTGTTGCTACATCGAATAGGATGATGATCGGTGTTGCATGAAAACAGACAAAAGGAACGGGGGAAACTGGTATGGTCGATATCCACTGTCATATCCTGAACGGGGTGGACGACGGTTCCGGCTGTCTTTCCGAATCCGTAGAAATGGCGCGGATCGCCTGTGAAAGCGGCACGCGGGTCATTGTGGCGACGCCCCATACCAACATCCCCGGGTCGGAAGTGTACCCCTGGGGAGACGTGCTGAAAAAAAGGCTGGCCGCGCTGAACGAAAAGCTGAAGGCGGAAAGGATCCCGCTGACGCTGTGCCCGGGGCAGGAGGTCTATTACCACGGGGACGTGGTGGCCCTGCTGAAGCGGGGCGAGATCACCACGCTGAACGGCTCCCGGTATCTGCTGATCGAGTTCAATTTTTCCGCCAGCCTCAATACGATTCTGGACGCCTGCGAGGTGCTGTCCGTCATCGGCATCGTGCCCGTGGTGGCCCATCCGGAGCGGTACGACTCCCTGCAGGAGAACGAGGACGAGGTCTACCGGCTGAAAAAAAAGACGGGCTGCCTGCTGCAGCTGAACTGCGGCAGCCTGTTCGGGGCGTTCGGCCAGAGCGCGCAGCGCGCTGCTCACGGTATGCTGGGGGAAGGCCTGCCGGATTTCATCGCCAGCGACGCCCACGGCCCCTATGTGCGCACGCCCTTTATGGCGGACGCGCACGAGATGGTCAGCGAGCTGTACTCGCTGGACTACGCGGAGATGCTGTTCCGGGAAAACCCCGACCTGCTGATCCGCGACAAAGAGATTGACGCTTTTAACTGAGAGGTGTTTTGGCTATGATGCGGGTATTGCGTATCGATATCACCCTGATATTTGCTTCCACCCTGGTGCTGTTTGCCTGGTTCGTCTACCGCAGCGAGGTGGTGGCGGATAAGACCAGGCCGGTCATTACCATCGACAGCGAGCTGCTGGAGGTGGGGCTGGACGCCACGGAGGAGGATCTGCTGGCGGGTGTGACCGCCACCGACGAAAAGGACGGGGACCTGACGGACCGGGTGATCGTGGAATCCATCTCCAAATTTACGGAGCTTGGCGTGTGCAAGGTGTACTACGCGGTGTGCGACCGGGATAACCACGTGGCACGGGCCTCGCGGAAGATCTCCTACAGGGGGTATACCTCCCCCCGCTTTTATATGAACCGGGCGCTGTGCTTTTCGCAGCTGGAAACGATCAACGCCGGCGAGGTGATCGGCGCCAGGGACGTGCTGGACGGGGATATCAGCAAGAATATCATCATCACCTCCACCGACTATGAGTACGGCGCCCTGGGCACCTATACCGTCAAGGCGGAGGTCAGCAACAGCAAGGGCGATCAGATCGCCATTTCGCTGCCCATGCTGGTGGAGGACCGCAACCTCAACGCGCCGGCCATTACGCTTTCCGATTATCTTATCTATGTGAAAAAAGGGACGACCGTCGATCCCTCCCGGTACTTCGTTTCCGCGCTGGACAGCTATGAGAAGGACGTTTCCGATACGCTGTATATGGAGAACAACTATCATAAGGACCGGGAAGGCGTTTACAGTTTTCATTACTATGCCACCGATCAGCTTGGCAGACAGGGGCATACCGTTCTGACGGTGGTGGTGGAGTAATACGATGGCGAATGCAAAGACAAACGGAAAAACAGAAAGAAAGATCGTCATAGAGTGGCACAGTATCTTCCGGGATCTGCGGCGGAATTTCATCTTTATCGTGATGAGCGTGCTGATCGGCCTGATGGGGATCTTTATCATGCGGGTGGGCATCTACGCCCCGGAGTATACCAGCACGGCCACACTGGTGGTCAGCGCCAAGATCGGCAACGCGAACCCCTATGCCAATCTTTCGGTTTCTTCGGAAATGGCGAAGGTGTTCGCCGAGGTGTTCGTGCAGCCCTCCATGCGGTCCCGGGCGGCCGAATGGCTGGGCCAGGGCAGCTTTCGCGGGTCCCTGAAGGCGGAGGCCATCAACGGCACCAACCTTTTCCGGGTCTCCGTTACCTCCGACAGCCCTGAGTTCTCTTATCACGAGCTGTGCGCGGTGCTGGAGGTTTACCCGGAGATTTCGGATATCGTGTTTGAAAACGCGGTCATCGACGTCATCAAAATGCCTTCCATGGCAAACTCACCCTCCAACCCCATGCCAAGGGCCAATTCCGCCGCCATCCTGATGATCTGCCTGATCGTTTCCGTGGGCGGCACCTGCGCCATCTCCATTTTAAGGGATACGGTGAAAACCGAGGCGTCCTTCCCGGACAAGATCGACGCGAAGCTGTTCGGGTCCGTTCCCCACGAACGGAAGCGGCAGAGCATCATCGGCTTTATCAGAAGAAAGAAGCGCGGCCTTCTCGTCAACGAGAGCGCCGCGGTCAGCCTGAAATTCTCGGAATGCTTCCACCACCTGGCCGACAAGCTTGCGTACACCCACCGGATGACCGGCGCGAAGTGCTTCGCCATCCTCAGCGTGGCGGAAAACGAGGGCAAATCCACGGTGGCGGCCAACATTGCCCTTTCTTTGGCCAGCAAGGGCAACCGGGTGCTGCTGTTTGATATGGACCAGAAAAAACCGGCCCTTTACAAGCTGTTCGGACTGAAATATATGGCCGACGCGGAGCTGGGCAATCTGCTTTCCGGCAAGCTTCCGCCACGGGATTTCCACGTAAGGCGGTATAAAAAAAGCTCCCTTTTCTTCGCGGTGAACACCCGGGCGCACAAGGGCTCGCAGAGATGGATCGATAACGGCACCGTCCGGCGGGTTCTGACCGCGGTGCGCGACCAGTTCGACTATATTATTGTGGATACGGCCCCCATCATGGTGGATTCCGCCGTGACGGAGATCATCCAGATCGTGGACAAGAACATCCTTGTCGTGCGGACGGATACGGTGCCGGTGGCCATGATCAACGACGCGGTGCTGACGGTGACCAACCTGGGCTCCAGCTTCGCGGGCTGCATCCTCAACGACGTTTACCCCGAATTCTCGCTGGCGGGCCAGATCGGCTTTGACGAGACGGGCTATTACTACACCCGCCATTACGGCAAATACGGCAAATACGGCAAGTACGGCAAGTACGGCAAATACGGCAAGGTCAGCCGCTACGGCCGGTATTCGCGCTACGGCAAATACGGGAAATACGGCGGTTACGGCGGCTACGGGGGCTACGGCAGCTACGGCGGCTATGCCTTCCCGGATTCCCAGACAGAGGACACGGAAAACGCGGAAAAGAAGTCCTCCCGCGGCAAGAAAAAGTGACGGTCCCGCGCACGCCGGGCGAGTACAACAGGTGGTGAAACCGAATGGAACAAAAGACGAAAAAAACGGAGAAGGGCACCAATATCAACGCCTTTATCCCGTTTTATTTCAGCGACTTTGTAAAAGGCACGCGGAAATACTGGTGGCTTGTGGTGGCGCTGACGGTGCTGTTCGGAGGCGTACGCTTCTATTACGGCTATAAACAGTACCGGCCGGTCTATTCCACCTCCGCCACCTTTACCATCAGCACGTCGGCGGGCACCGACCGGTCCGACGGCGGCATGACCTCCTATTCCTTTTATTATGACAGCGCCATGACCACGCAGCTGGCCACTACCTTCCCCCATATCCTCTCCAGCAACATCCTGCAGGACGCCATCTGTGAGGAGCTGGGGCTTACCTATCTGCCGGTGGAGCTGAAGCCCTCCTCCGTGCCGGGCTCCAACATGTTCACCATCACCTGCACCGGCGGCGACCCGCAGCAGGTGTACGACGTGATCATGTGCGCCATCGACAAATGCCCGGAGGCAGCCCGTTACGTGGTGGGCAAGATCAAATTCACCATGATCACCAACCCCTATCTGCCCACGCATCCCTCCAACAAAAATTCCTACGTCAGCGATTCCATCCAGACGGCGCTGGTCGGCGCGATGCTCGGCTTCGTCTGGATCCTGCTGTACTGCGTCTCCCGGAAAACGATCCGCGTGAAGGATGAGATCAGCGAACAGTTCGGCATGGAAGTGGTGGGTGTGCTGCCCCGCGTTTCCTTTAAAAAATACAAACAGGAGATCGACCGGTCCATCCTGTGGACGAACCCCAACGTGGGCCGCGGCTTTATGGAATCGCTGCGTCTGCTGCGCAACAAGCTGATCCATTCGCTGGGGGCGAATGAAAAAACGGTGCTGGTCACCAGCACGGCCCCGGGCGAAGGCAAAACCACCGTGGCCGCCAACCTGGCCATCTCCCTGACCGACCTGGGGAAACGGGTGCTGCTGATCGACTGGGATATCCGTAACCCCAGCGTTCTGGACGTGCTGAACATCAATCCGAAGGTGATCAAGGAGACCGACGACGACAGGCCCTACCGGATTTTGCAGTCAAAAAAATACGGGATCTCCATGATGCTGTTCACCTCCCGCCGCAACTACTGGAAGCAGATGCGGCCGGAGTACGTCAAGGGCATCCTGGATCGGCTGCGCGACCATTTTGATATCATCCTGATCGACACGCCCCCCTGCGGGCTGGTGTCCGATACCGCCGTCATCGCCCAGTGCGTGGACGCCGCGGTGTACGTGATCCTGCAGGATACCGTCCGGGTGACGCGCATCCAGACCGGCATCGATACGCTGCTGGAAAGCGACGTGCGCGTGATCGGCTGCATCTTCAACGGCGCGGCCAGCGGCATCACGGGCTACGGCGACAACTACGGCTACAGCCGGTACGGCGCCTACGGCAAGTACGGCTACGGCTACCGTTACGGCTACGGTTACGGGTACGGGTATGGGTACGGCTACGGCTACGGCGAGAAAAAAGAGAAGCGCTTCGGCAGAAAACGGTCTTCCTCCTCGTCTTCCTCTTCGGACGACTCTTCCTCCTCCCGTTCCTCTTCGCATTCCTCCTCTTCTTCGCATTCCTCCTCTTCTTCGCATTCTTCTTCTCATTCCTCCTCCTCTTCTTCGTCCTCGTCTTCCTCTTCTTCCTCCGGAAGGAGAAGGAGACCCAGCTCGGGCAAGCATGAAAAAAAGAATTGATAAAAATCTGCTGTTGACGATGCTGAGGGAATGGAAGTGGATCGCCGGCTACATCGTAAAATACAGAACCACCATTTTCGTCTATATCCTTTTGGGCGTTCTGGCGTCCGTCATCTCCGTGGGCGGCGCGGTGGCCTCCAAATTCCTGATCGACGCGGTCATGACCAGGGAGCGCGCCGTGCTGGCGCGGTCGGCCGTTGCGGTCGTCGCGCTGATGGTGTCCCAGATCCTGTTCCAGGCGCTTTCCTCCCGCATCACCGCCGTGCTGAGCACAAGGGTGGGCATTGAGCTGCGCAACGAGATCTTTTCTCACGTGGTGCGCGCCGAATGGGAAAAAATCGGCGCTTTCCATTCCGGGGAGTTGCTCAACCGGCTGGAGGGAGACGTTTCCACCGTCGCTTCGGGCGTGATCAGCTTTATCCCCAGCGCTTTTTCCAAGGCGCTGACCTTTGTGCTTTCCTTTGCCGTGGTCCTGTATTACGACAGGGTCATGGCGGTGCTTGCGCTGCTGGGCGCCCCGTTCTTTGTGCTCTCCTCCCGGTTTCTGGTCAAAACGATCCGCCGGTTCAACAAGGAGACCCGGGAAATGAACGGCAAGGTGCTTTCCTTTTCCGAAGAGGCGCTGCAGAATCTGCAGATCATCAAATCCTTCGATCTGATTTCTCAATATATCGGCCTGTTCCGGGAGCTGACGGAGCGCTACCGGAGCGTCAGGCTGAAGTATGAAAAATTCAATATCCTGATGACCATGGTGCTGTCCTTTCTGGGGCTGCTGGTGTCCTACGCCTGTTACGGCTGGGCGGTGTACCGCCTGTGGCAGGGGCTGATCACCGTGGGGACCATGACGCTGTTTTTGCAGATCTCCGGTTCGCTGACCTCGTCCTTTTCGTCGCTGGCATCCCTGGCGCCCCAGCTGGTGAGCATTTCCACCGGGGCGGGCCGGGTCATGGAGATCACCGCCTACGCGTCGGAACGGGACGCGGACCGGGAAAAGGCCCGGGCGCTGCTGGACAAGGCCGCTTCCGGCGTTACCATCAAAGCCGAGAGCGTGACCTTTTCCTATACCGGCAGCGACTCCCGCGTGCTGGAGGACGTTTCCGTCACGGTGCCGCCGGGGGAACGCCTGGCCATCGTGGGCAGGTCCGGCAACGGAAAAACCACATTCCTGCGCCTGCTGCTGGGGCTGCTGCGTCCCACCTCCGGCACCGTAACGCTGGAGGCGGGCGGGGAAACGCTTCCGCTTTCCGACAGTACCCGCCGGTTTTTCTCCTACGTGCCCCAGGAGAGCTCCCTGTTCTCGGGCACGGTGGCGCAGAATCTGCGGCTGGTGGCCCCGCAGGCTACCGATGAAGAGCTGCTGCGGGCGCTGCGGCTGGCGTGCATGGAGGAGTTCATCCTGTCCCAGCCGGAACGGCTGAACTGCCCTGTGGGGGAAAACGGCGCCAACCTGTCCCGGGGGCAGCTGCAGCGTATCCTGATCGCCAGGGCCCTGCTGCGCGACGCGCCGGTGCTGCTGCTGGACGAGGCCACCAGCGCGCTGGACCCGGATACGGAAGCCCGGGTGCTGACCAACCTGATGACGGCGGACCCGCGGAAAACCGTGATACTGACAACGCACCGGCAGAGCGTGCTGGCCCATTGCACAAGGGTCTGCCGGATCACGTCGGAGGGCCGTCTGGTCCCCTTCGACGGCGCGTCCCTTCCGGACGCGGACGAGGAGAATGAGGACAACGAAAACGGCGAGGAGTAACGGAATGGTGCTGAAAAAATGGGAAGACCTCCCTGACGATATGAAAAATGAAAAGGTCAGGATCTACTACGATATCCTGCGGAAGAAAAAGGCGTCGCTGATCGTCAAACGGGCGTTCGACGTGGTCGCGTCTTTGTGCGCGCTGATCCTGCTTTCCCCGGTCTTTCTGGTCACCGCCATCGCCATCAAGGCGGAATCCGAAGGCCCGGTGATGTACCGGCAGGTGCGCAAAACCACCTACGGCCGGGATTTCCGCATCCATAAATTCCGCTCCATGTACCAGAACGCGGACCGGGGCTATCTGCTGACGGTCAAAAACGACAGCCGCGTGACAAAGGTGGGGGCGGTGATCCGCAAATACAAAATCGACGAGCTGGGCCAGCTGATCGACGTGCTGAAGGGCGATATGACCTTTGTAGGCACCCGGCCCCAGGTACAGAAATACGTGGACCACTATACCGATGAGATGAAGGCCACCTTTCTGCTGCCGGCGGGCATCACCTCGCTGGCCAGCATCTATTACCGCAACGAAAACGATCTGCTGGAGGGGCACGAGGACCCGGACGAGCTGTATCTTTCCGAGATCCTTCCGGATAAAATGATGTATAATCTGCTGGGCATCAAAAAGCTGAGCCCGCTTTACGATCTCAAGATCATCCTGATGACGGCGCTGACCGTCTTCGGCAAGGATTATAAACCGGCCAAGCAGGTCTACACCACGGTGTTCGACCGCAAGGAGCCGGTCGCCGCCGCCGCGAAGGGAAGGGGGAGCGCAGATGAATAAACGCATCGGCCTGATCTCCGCCTGCGCCCACCGGCTGTATCTCTACCGGCCGGAGCTGTTCGACAGCCTGAAGGAGGCCGGATACGACGTGACGGTCTTCGGCCCCGAACCCCAGGCGATGGGGGAGGAATGGCTCTCCCCCCACGGCATCGTTTATGTGCAGCTGCCGCTGGCGCGCCGCAGCGTGAACCCGCTGGCGGAGCATAAAGCCAAACGATTACTGATCGAAACGGTAAAACGGCAGCGCATCGGCCTGCTGTACACCTACGGCATCCGCTTTGCGCCGCTGGCCAACAACGCGGCCAGAAGCGCGGGCGTCCCCTGTATGAACGTCATCAACGGGCTGGGCAGCCTGTTCATTACGCAGGGCGCGCGCGGCGCTGTGCTGCGCGCCCTGGTCCTGCCCTATATCCGGCTGTCGCTGGGGTATTCCTCCCGCCTGGTGTTTCAGAATCAGGACGACCGGGCGCTGTTTACCTCCCTGCGGCTGGGCAACGCGGCCCGCTACATGAGCGTGCGGGGCTCCGGCGTCAACGTGGAGCGCTTCCCTGTGTTTCCGTTGCCGAAGGAGCGGATCTTCGGCTATGTCAGCCGCCTGAACCCGGAAAAGGGGATCGACGAGCTGCTGCGTGCCTTTGAAAACGTCCTGAAAACCTGGCCGGACGCCCGCCTGCGGCTGGCGGGAGAGCTGGACGGGATCGCCCCGGAGACCAAAGCGCTGCTGGACCGCCTGTGCGCGGAAGGCGCCGCGGATTATCTGGGCGAGATCTCGGACGTGCCGTCCTTTTTGAAAACCGTCCGCTATTTCGTCTTCCCCTCCTACCGGGAGGGCACGCCCCGGGCCACGCTGGAGGCCATGTCCTGCGGGCGGCCCGTCATCACCACGGACGCCACCGGCTGCCGGGAGACCGTGACGGACGGCGACAACGGCCTGCTGGTGAAGGCGCGGGACGAGCGTTCCCTGCGGGAGGCCATGCTGCGCTTATGTGAGGACGACGCCATGACGGAGCGCATGGGCCGCCGCTCGCGGGAGATGGCGGAGGAAAGCTTTGACGTGTTCGCCGTCAACCGGGCGCTGATCGGCGAAATCCAAACATTATATTGAAAAAAGAATCAACGGGAGAACTACCTATGGCGAAGGATTTATATCACGCGCTGCTGAACAGGGAGGCAAAGCTGTCCCTGGTGGGTCTGGGCTACGTGGGCATGCCCATCGCCGTCGCGTTCGCGAAAAAGCTGGACGTGATCGGCTTTGATCTCAACGAGGCCAAGATCGGCCTGTATCAAAGCGGGATCGACCCCACCGGCGAGGTGGGGAACGAGGCGATCCGCGACACGACCGTGGATTTTACCGCGGATCCCGCCCGCCTGCGGGAGGCGCTGTTCCACATCGTGGCCGTGCCCACCCCCGTCAACGACGACCACACGCCGGATCTCTCCCCGCTGGAGAGCGCTTCCCGGCTGCTGGGGCGGAATCTGCGAAAGGGCAGCGTGGTGGTGTTTGAATCCACCGTGTACCCGGGCGTGACCGAAGAGGTCTGCCAGCCCATCCTGGAAAAGGAATCCGGCCTGGTCTGCGGTGTGGATTTCAAAATCGGCTACTCGCCGGAGCGCATCAACCCCGGCGACAAGGTCCACCGGCTGGAGACCATCAAAAAGATCGTGTCCGGCATGGATGAGGAAACGCTGGATACCGTCGCCTCCGTCTATGAGCTGGTGGTGGAGGCCGGCGTTCACCGGGCCGAAAGCATCAAGGTGGCGGAGGCCGCCAAGGTGATCGAAAACAGCCAGCGGGATATCAACATCGCCTTTATGAACGAGCTGTCCATCATTTTCAACCGCATGGGGATCGACACCAACGCGGTGCTGGCCGCGGCGGGCACCAAATGGAACTTCCTGAATTTCCGGCCCGGCCTGGTGGGCGGGCACTGCATCGGGGTGGACCCCTACTACCTGACCTATAAGGCGGAGCAGATGGGCTACCACAGCCAGGTGATTCTGGCGGGCCGCCGCATCAACGACGACATGGGCCGTTACGTGGCCGAAAACGCGGTAAAAAACCTGATCGCGGCGGACCATCCCGTCAAGGGCGCCCGGGTGGCCATCCTCGGCTTTACCTTTAAAGAGAACTGCCCCGATACCCGCAACACCAAGGTGATCGATATCGTCAACGAGCTGCGGGAATACGGCATCGAGCCGGTGATCTGCGATCCCTGCGCGGACGCGGCGGAGGCGCGGCGCCTGTACGGCGTGGGCTTTACCCCTATGGAAGATATCAGAGAGATGGACGCGGTGATTGTCAGCGTGGCCCACGAGGCCTTCCGCGCCCTGACGCCGGAGCAAATCGGCGCGTTCTTCGGTGGCGGCAAAAAGGTGCTGCTGGACGTGAAGGGTCTGTTCTCCCGCGGCGAGTACGAGGGCCGCGGCTACCGGTACTGGAGGCTGTAACATGGGATACACAGAAGTTTCTTTCCCCCAGGACGCCGTCTTTCTGGTGACCGGCGGCGCGGGGTTCATCGGCTCCCACCTGTGCGAGGCGCTGCTGCGCAAGGGCCATACCGTCCGCTGTCTGGACGACCTCTCCACCGGCAAACGGGAGAATGTGGATCTGTTTAAGGGCGATCCCCGTTATACCTTTATTGAAGGCGACGTAAAGGATTTCAGCGTCTGCCTTGCCGCCTGCGAGGGCGTGGATTACGTGATGCACGAGGCGGCCTGGGGCTCGGTGCCCCGCAGCCTGGAGATGCCCCAGTTCTACTGCGCCAACAACATCACGGGCACCCTCAACATGCTGGAGGCCGCCCGGGTGAAGGGCGTGAAAAAATTCGTGTACGCCTCCAGCTCCTCCGTCTACGGCGACGAGCCCGCCCTTCCCAAAACGGAGGGGAAGGAGGGCAACCTGCTTTCCCCCTACGCGCTCACCAAGCGCTGCGACGAGGAGTGGGCCAAGCAGTACACCCGCCACTACGGGCTGGATACCTATGGCCTGCGCTATTTCAACGTGTTCGGTCCCCGGCAGGATCCCAACGGCGCCTACGCCGCGGTCATCCCGAAATTCCTCCGGCTGCTGCTGGCGGGGGAGCGGCCCACCATTAACGGCGACGGCCGCCAGAGCCGGGATTTCACCTATGTGGAAAACGTGGTGGAGGCCAACCTGAAGGCCTGCGCCGCCCCCCACGAAGCGGCCGGGGAGGCCTATAACGTGGCCTACGGCGGCCGGGAATACCTGATCGATATCTATTACGGCCTGACCAAAGCCCTGGGCGTGGATATTGAGCCCCTCTTCGGCCCGGACCGGGCGGGGGATATCAAGCACTCCAACGCGAATATCGAAAAAGCCCGGCGGCTGCTGGGCTACGACCCGGACTGGTCCTTTGACCGGGGCATCGCGGCGGCCATCGACTGGTACCGGGAGCATCTGGCATGACCGGCACCGTCATCTGCATGGGCAACTTTGAGCTGCCCGACAGAAACGCCGCCTCTCACCGGGTGGTCAATAACGGAAAGCTCTTCCGCGCCCTGGGCCTGCGGACGGTTTTTCTCGGCGTGTGCCGCGGGGAGCGGTACTTCGACGGGATCGTGCAGCGGGATTACGGAACGGGCTTTGATATGTTCGAGCAATCCTACCCCTTTACCGCCCGCCAGTGGGCGGAGGAGATTTTTGACATGCGCCATCTGCGGGAGCTGGTCCGCCGGTACCCGGATACGGTGGCGATCCTCTTATACAACACCCAGTACGCCACGCTGCTGGCCGCGAAAAAGGCGTTTTCCGGCCGGGGGATCCGCGTGTTGTACGACTGCACCGAATGGAACGGCTTTACGGAGGGCTCCCCGCTGAAAAAGGCGGTAAAGGCCCTGGACAGCCGTCTGATCGAGCGGTTTCTGCCGTCGGCCTGCGACGGGCTGATTGTCGTCAGCGAGCGCATGCGGCGGCGGTATGAAAAAAAGGAGCCCCTGCTGCTGCCGCCGCTGGTGGATACGCAGGACGCCATCTGGCGTCAGGCGCCCCTGCAAAAGGAGCGGTTCACCTTCTGTTACGCGGGCGACCCCTCCAACAAGGACCGGCTGGACCTGCTGCTGACCGCCTTTGCCCGCCTGCCCGCCGGGGCAGCGGCGCTGCGCGTGGTGGGCGTCTCCCGGGAGGAATACGCCGGTGGTGAAGCCGGGGCGGAGACCCCCGTGCCGGAACACGTCCGCTTTACGGGAAGGCTTTCCCATGCGGAGACGGTGCGGGAGATGCAAAGCGCCGACTGTTTTATTTTCCTGCGGGAGCCAAGCCGCCGCAACTCGGCGGGGTTCCCCACCAAATTTGCGGAGGCGTACACCTGCGGGGTTCCCGTCATCACCACGGCGGTCAGCGACGTGGCCCGTTACGCGGACGGGACCTGTCTCGTCCTGCCGGACGTTTCCCCGGAGGGCGTGGCGGCCGCCATGACCGAATTACTCTCCCGTCAGCCCGGTCCCCGGGGGACGCGGGCCGCGTTTGATTACAGAAGCTACGTCGACGCCTGTCGGCAGTGGTGGGAAAGGATATCATGGAAAGAAGGCTGAACGCACCGATCAATCATTCGATCCAGACCGTCATACAGATGGTTTCCGTGCTGTATCTGCTGGTCTGGTCCGTGGCGCCTCCGCTGCAGATGGATCTGATTTTCCGGCTGCTGGCGCTGGGGCTGGCTTTCGTATGGTTCGTGATCGAATTCCTGCGCCATTTTGAATTCACCATGATGCAGATCTGGTGCGCGCTGTTCATGTTCGCCGTCGCCGCGATCGGCTATTTTTCCAGGGGCTTCGACGGCGTAATGAGCGAAATCGCGGTCTACATGATGGTGCTGGCATTTTTTATCAATATCTACAGTACCGATAACTGGCAATCTTACCGGATCGTGGTACCCATCACGCTGGGGCTGCTCTGTTTTTTCAACTTCCGTACGTACTCCGCCCTGGTGCAGGACACCACCCTTGCGCGGCGGCTGGTGCGGGATTCGGAGGAGCTGTACGTCTTTATGCGCCAGGGCGTGGGCGGTTACGGGCTGGTTTACCCGCAGGTGTGTATCGCGCCGGTGGTTTACGCCTGGGCGCTGAAGTCCTTTGAGCATAATAAATTCTATACGCTGCTGGGCGCCGTCTGGAGCGTTTCGTTCTGGATGGTGCTGAACCTTGCCGGCTATTCCATCGCCATCATCACCTCGGCGATCGCGCTGGTGGTGCTGCTGTTCTACCGCCGGCAGAGTGTTCTGCCCGCGTTTTTCATCGCGGCGGGGCTGATCCTTGCCATGGTGCTGCTGCTGGTGTATGTGGAAGGGTTCCGGAACCTGGTGCTGCAGATCTTTGAAGGGACCAAGATCGTGCGTAAAATCGAGGACCTGCTGAGCACGGCGGAAGGCGAAACGGCGGACTCCTTCGCCACCCGGGCCGAGCGGTACTGGTGGAGCCTGGAGAGCTGTCTGCAATACCCGCTCATCGGCGGGCGGCTGTTCGGCGCGCGCATCGGCGGCCATTCCGAGCTGCTGGATACCTTTGCCCAGTACGGCGTCTGGGGCGGCGTCCCCGTTGCTTTTATGATTTTCTATACCCCCAACGCGTTCAAGGCCAGCAGCCCCTCCATTACGGTCCGCGCCACCGCCAACGCGCACATCATGGCCATTTCCCTGTTTTCCCTGTTCGATCCCTTTGTCTTTCAGGTGTATTTTCCCCTGATGGTCTTATGCCCCATCATGTACAGCGACATCTATAAATGGAGAACGAGAGAGTATGAATATTCTTTGGACAGTCAATCTGATTCCGCGTGACGTCGCGGCGGCGCTCGGCGTCAAAAGCGACGTGCTGGGCGGCTGGGTGGAGGCCATGGCGGCGCGGCTGAAGCGCATCGAAGGCGTCCGGCTGGCCGTGGCCTGCAAATCGGATACGGGGCTGGACTTCTCTGTGGAGGTGGACGGCGTCCGTTACTGCGCCATCCCCTACCGCAAGGGCACGGACGAATCGTCGCTGCTGGCCCACTGCCGCACGCTGCTGGAGAGGCTGCGGCCGGATATCGTCCATATCGAGGGGACGGAGTTCCCCCACGCGAAAGCCATGCTGCGGGCGGCGCAGGAAAAGGCGATCCCCGCGGTGGCCTCCATGCAGGGCATTCTGAACGGCCAGTACGGGTACCAGTGCGGCCTGCTGCCGCTGGACGACATGCTGCTGTCCTTTGATCCCGTCGCCGTGTTTGCCGCCCTTTCCCTGCATTTCCGCAAGACCCGCTGGTACGCGCCGCGCATGAAGCCGGAGCGGGAGCTGATCGAAAGCGTCTCCTATGTGATGGGGCGCACCACCTGGGACCGGGCGCACACCTACGCCCTCAACCCCAACGCGAAATATTACAGCTGCCCCCGCGTGCTGCGCCCGCCCTTTTATGCGGCGCAGTGGGATCCTTCCGCCATGGAGCGCCACTCCCTGTATGTGGGCAACAGCTATTATGCCTTAAAGGGCTTTCATTTTCTGGTAAAGGCGCTGCCGCAGCTGATCCGGGAATACCCGGATATCCGGGTGTACGTGGCGGGCCATCCCCCCTTCGGCGATAAACGGGCGCTGGTCAAAAAGGGCTACGGCGCCTATCTGAAGCAGCTGATCGACCGGACCGGCGTGGCGGAGCATATCGTCTTCACCGGCACGCTGACGGCGGAGCAGGTGGCGGAGCGCCTTTCCCGGGTGAACGCCTACGTGCTCACCTCCGTTGTGGAAAACAGCCCCAACACCCTGGGGGAGGCCATGCTGGTGGGCGCGCCCTGCATCTCCTCTTACGCGGGCGGCGCGCCGGATATGGCCAAAGACGGCGAGGAGGCCCTGTTCTACCGCAGCGACGACCCCGCCCTGCTGGCCTGGTGCGTCAAGCGGATTTTTGACGACGACGCGCTGGCCGCAAGGCTTTCCGGCAACGCCCGCCAAAGGGCGCTGGTCACCCACGACGCCGACAACAACGCAAGGACGCTTTACGGCGTCTATCAGGATATATTACAGTCATGAGCCGTACGGAAGCAAGAACATTTCAACTGCCGGACAGGATCGATTCCCTCCAGGCGCTGCGGTTCCTGGGGGCTATGTGCATCACCCTCTATCACTTTACCGGCCTGCAGGGGGCGTGCCCCTTTGATTTTTCCCGGGCTGTCTATCTGTTTTACATCATCAGCGGCTTTGTGGTGATGCTCTCCACGAAAAAGCCGGAAAAAAAGAAGTATTTCCTCACCCGCCGGCTGATCCGCACCCTGCCCCTGTACTGGGGGCTCACCCTCGCCACCTTCGCGGCGGGGCTGGTGGTTCCGTCGGTCATCGGCTACCGGCCCACGGCGGAGCAGCTGGTCAAATCCCTGCTGTTCATCCCCTATGCCAGAACCACCGCCAAAGCCGGCAGCGCCATCCGCCCCATCGTGGGGCTGGGGCACACGCTGCAGATGGAAATGCTGTTCTATCTGCTGTTCCTGGTCGCCATGCGTATCAGCCACAAATACCGGGGCTTTCTGGCGGCGGGCTTTTCCGCGCTGGTGATCGTCGCGGGGCTCTTTATCCCCGCCAGGGGACCGGCCTTCCATTTCTACACCGCCAACTACTACGTCTGGACCTCCTTTATCATCGGCCTGGCCCTTTACGGCGTGTTCACGCTGCTGCAAAAAAAGGAGCTGGCCGTACGTCGCGGTGCCGTCCCCATGGCCGTTTCCACCGCCCTTGCGGTGGGGCTGGCGGTGCCCGCCCTGCTGCGGGAGATGTCCGTCTGGTATGATATCGCCCTGTTCGCGGCGGTGTTCTGCGCGGGGCTGATCTGGTCCGCTTGCGGCGGCCAAACGCCCCGGTTCCCGGTCACGCTGGGCAATATCAGCTTTTCCTATTACCTGCTGCACTATTATACCGTGGCGCTCAGTGCCCGCTGGCTGGGGATCGACTCCTTCAGCCTCCGCAACCTGCTGCTGGCGCTGGTGGTGTCCGCCGTCACGTGGGGGATCTCATGGGTCTCCTGGTACCTGATCGAAAACAGGCTGACGGCCTTTCTGCAAAAACGCCTGATCCGGGCGGCGCAATAAGAAGAGAGAGAAGAAACGAGGGAAATCATGCCGGAGAACAGAAAAATACTGCTGGTGATCCCGCACATGATCGGCGGGGGCGCGGAACGGGTGGCTTCGCTGTTGATGAACACCTTTGCGGAAAAGGGGTACCGGACGGAGATGGTCCTGACCGGCGACCGCCGGGAGAATGTGGTGCGGTGCGACCTGAAGGACAGCACGATACTAACGCTGCTGCCGGAACAGCTGGAAAAAGAATCCCTTGGCGACAGGATCCTCTACGGCGTACTGCTGAAGGCATACGCGCAGGTTTTCTGTCATCTGTTTGAGCTGCTGCGGCGGCCCGTCCCGGCGGATCTGGCCAGGGCCTCGCAGGTGGTGCTGTACCGCCGGGAGATCGCCTGGCTGCGGGAAAAACTGAAGAAAGAACCGGAGACGGCGGTGATCGCCTTTTTGCAGCCCGCCATCCCCAT
>CAMJYF010000003.1 GCA_946409885.1 uncultured Clostridia bacterium
TCGTCCTCCTCGGCTGCGCCGCCCAACAAATCAAACGACATCATCGAAGTGATCATGGAGGCGCTGGAATCGAGGTGCGCGATCGCGCTTTCCTTTGCGTTGTCAGCGCCGTTTCCGTAATGTTCTTCGGGGAAGGAGACGGTGACCTTAAAGACGTTGCCGAGCTGCGTTTGCTTCAGGCCGGTAAGATCAATCTCCCTTCCGTTGGGGTCTTCGTAGGCGTCGGGCAGCGAGGCAAGGAAATCGACTCCGCTGACCTGTCCCAATTTGATCGTTACGTTATCCTCTTCCGTCAACTCGCTGACATTATCGGAACCGACCAGGTTGAAATCATCGGTGACCGGTATGCGACGCTCTAAAGAACTGTACCCGAGGCCATCCTCCACGTCCGGAGACATCATTTCGCTCAGGTCGCCTTCAAGGGATTTTAACGTGCCGTCCAGTTTGGAATCAAAAGTGGCGTCGGCGTAGGTGAATCCGGAGTACACATGGTTCTCTTTTTTCAGCACGTTGACCAGATCGTTGAAACCGGGCAGACCGATCTCCCCGCAGCGCTCACAGCGAATGCCTTTGGTGACGGTGATAGCGGCGTTTTTTACGTATACGTGCCCCAGCATGGGCGACAGGGTCTCGCCGCAGACGGTGCAGGTCTGGGGAACGGTGCAGGTGGCGGCGGGGCCGGGCTTGTGCGCCGCGGGAATGGTTTCCGTATCCTTTTCACCGCAAACGGAGCACTGCACCTCGCGGGAGCCGTTCTCTGTGCAGGTGGCGGGGATCTCGGTGCCTTCCACCGGTACAAATTTATGGGCGGCGGGCACTTCCACGGTATCGATCACATAACCGCAGACGCTGCAGTATTCCTCCGCCTCGCCGGGTTCCGTGCAGGTGCTTTCTTTAACGATCCGCGGCGCGACGGTGTGCTTTTCTGTAACGGTTTCCCCGCAGACGGTGCATACGCCGCTGTGGGATTCAGGGTCGCCGTCAACGGGCGTCCATGCGGCTACCTCGTGCGTGTGATCGAACCGGGAAAGATCCTCCAGCCGTACGGAGGCGCGGAGGATCATCCGCGCGTCGGAGGATTCCACCTCGCCGTTCTTGTCGATATCCGCCCTTTGCTGCATTTCGGGGGTGAGGGATTCCAGCTGAACGGAGGCGCGGAGCGCGAGACGGGCGTCGCCGGAGGTGATCTCGCCGTCGTTGTCCACGTCGCCGAGCTTGCCTGCCGCAAAAGCGGGGATGGCCGCCGCGGAAAGCGCCATAACGGCCGCCAGTAGGGTTGCTAACAGTTTTTTTGCCATGGTGAATGTGCCTTTCTTTTTATTCTTTCCCCGTAATTCTCTTCATATTTTTGTTTCAGGATCCGCTGCCGACGCGAGGTGATCGCGCCGGCAGCCGTTTTTTTTTGTGTTGCTCCGCCCATGATCTGTTGCGCGGGGCGGTTGCGTCAGAGGAATCAGGCGAGACCGTTGAAGAAATCGGAGAAGAGGTAGACGTAGCTTCTTTCCGTGGTGATCATCGGCTTGATCACACCGTCGATGGTCATGATCTTCATGGAGAGATCCTGGTCCATGGTCTCGTTGATGTTGCAGACGGCGGCGATGGGCTGATAGTCATCCGCCGCGAAGTAGTAGGTGAGGACGGTATCGGCCTTGATGTAGTTGAGGGTCATCTTCATCTCATAGCCGTCCTCGCTGCCGCCCTCGCTGATCTGCCAGGTGCCCGCGTCAAAGCCGGCGTTATCCACGATCTTGCGGATATCATAGTCGAAGATCTTGGAGGTGTGGGTATCCTCATTGTAGACCTTCTGCCCGTAGCTGTTGATGGTGGAACCGGTGGGAATGTTGGAGCCGTTCTTCTGATAGGTCTCGTTCTTCAGCGCCAGCGTTACCTTGATGATCTTTTCGTTGATCGTCTTGTTCCGGAAGCTGCTGAGGTTGGGCATCACGGTGGAGGCGCCCTTGGTGGGATCCTGCTCGTCGTAACCGGTGAGGATGCTGTTGGTGTTCATGCCGGACAGCTGTTCGATCTTGATGTTCTTGACGTCGTCCTCCGTAAAGGTGGGCTTCACCGCGTAGGATCTGTTGCGCAGCGGGAACAGCTCAAAGATGGAGGCGGTCTCCAGCGGATCGTAATCCACGGTGACGGCGGCTACCTCTTTTTCATAATAATCCTTGACGACGGAGGTGTAGATGCCGAAGTCGAACTTGGAATAGGAGGTGCTCATCTTCGATTTGCTGAAGGAAGAAACCCGCTTGGTGGCATAAGCCGGGGATTTGATCAGGTTCAGCACGCCGGAAAGGGTAGCGGTTCTGTCGGCCTGAGAGGCGGGAAGGTATCCGCAGCGCTGGCAGTAGAAGCCGGAGGCGCCGTCTTTCAGTACGCAGCCGGGAACGACATAGTCATGGCCGAGTGGCTCGATGGCATTCTGACCGCAAACCGTACAAACAACGCCGGTGGTGCAGGAGGGATAACTGTTGGCCTTTGGCGTATGTCCCGTGTGCTCAAACGTCAACGTCTGTCCGCTGATTGCCGCGCCGCATTCCGTGCAGTTAGAAGAGAACGCATAGATGCCGTCCTGGGTACAGGTTCTTTCCTGAACCTGAGTATATTCGCCCTGATGGCCAGTGGCGGGTACCACTGCGCTGCTGGTAACGGGAGAAGTAAACTCATCCGCAGAGAAGGTTGCCGTAATTTCAGAATGACGGGCGGGGGAGAAATTGACTGTGTATAAGTTACCTTCCCCGGAAGGATTTCTGCCGATGGATTCAATGACCGCGTAGATCGCTTCTATGTTGTCTGTCGTGGAGATCGTCGTGCCGTTTACCGTAACAGAAGCTGCGTTCAGTTTGATAAGATCACCGGGCTGCAGATCAGCGGTTTCGATGACGCAACCGTTAACGCATTCTTTTATTGTATAACCTTTTTCTGTACAGTTGGGACTGGTTGTGCTGACAGCGTCCCGGAATGTGTGTTGCTTATCCAGAACCAGCTGCTGTGCGATCTCGTTGCACCGCTTGCAAAGATAGTACCGCAATCCGGTTTCAGTGCAGGTGGGATTGATTGTTTTTGGCCTGACATTGGAAATGTCATGTCCCAAAGCATCGGTTTCTCTGATGACGGTTTCTCCGCATCTGGAACAGACTTGCGATTCAGTGCCTTCTGCCAGACAGGTCGGCGCGGTGACAGTGGTCCAGCTGCCATCTAAAATGTGCTCTCCGTAGGCAGGCTCATCTTCAATATAAGTCTTCTCCATGTAGCCGCAGACCAGCTCATCAACACCGACGGCCAGTTCACCATCTGGATCATTGCCTATCAAAGCTTCATCGTCGTAATAATAAACTACAAAAGCATTCGTGCAGTTGATCTCGTTGTAACCGTTTTCCATACAGCTGGCAGCCACATGGTTGACACCGGAATGGCCGACGGCGACAGTGTTTTCATCATAAACAATATCGAAAATGGTATTGCAGTTGTCGCAGATTTTCTGTACCTGCGCCTTTTCCGTGCAGGTGGCGGGAATAACCTTCCACAGATAGGCATGCCCGGTGGCGGGGATGGTCTGCGCTTCCACGGTGGTTGCGTTCTCACCCGCAGCGTCCGTGAACGCCTTGTCACATCTGGAGCAGTGATAATAGGCGTTGTTGCCGTCCTCGGTGCAGGTGGCTTCCTTTGCCTCAATGGCGGTCAGCTCATGTCCCAGCGCGGGAATGGCGGAAGGAGCGGTAAGGACCGTGCCGCAGACAGAGCATCTGACGCCTTCCGTGGCGCCGTCTTCCGTACAGGACGGTTCCGCGGCGGGGATCTGTTCGGGGGTATGGCCGAGCTCGGAAACAGAGTAAGAAGCAGTCACCTCGCCCGCATAGCCGTTGACGCCTGTGACGGTGACGGTGTAGTCGCCGATTTCAATACAGTTGCCGGAATAGGACAGTACGTAATCCGTATTCTCCTCCAGCAGGGTGTTGCCGGAAATCACCGTTACCGTGGGATGTTTGGCGGTGCCGTCATACTGACAGCAGACGTCGGTCAGGGTAACGTCCGCGTCCGTCAGAACGGTAGCCCATACGGCGTAATATGTCCGGTTTTCCGTCAGGGAGACGGTGTCTCCCACGTCAAACTCCGGCACTGCCGCTGTGGGGGATTCTGACCAGCCGCCCAGTCTGAAGCCGTCTCTTTCCAGGGTGGGGAAGGTAACTTCCACGGCGCCGTACTCTGCCGTCAGGACGTCGGCAAGCCCGTTGGCCGCGCTGAAGGTGTAAACAGCTTCGTCCGTCAGAGAGGACAATTCGCCGTTTTCTCCGGTTCTGTTCCACTGAAGGAACGGTCTGCTGCCGGAGGCGGATGCGGGGGAGCTGCCGCCGTTGCCGTTGAACGTGGCCGTGACCACCGCGCCGGCAGGAGCGGGAATCGTCAGCGTCGTCTGCGCGTCCTGGGTGAACGACTGCGGATCGGCCGCGCCGTTCCACGTGCCGCCGTTGGGATCAACGGTCAGCGTGGAGGAGTACCGGGTCGCGTTGGCGGTCAGGTTGTATTCTTTGGAAATCTTTGAGAGCGACACGCCCGACTGCGTTGTGGTGAACACGGAGCCGTCGGCGGTGTTCGTCCAGTTGGACCACTTGTAACCGGATTGTACGGCGTTGGTGGCGTAGATCTTTCTGTTGCCGCCTTTGATGATCCAGGAGATGCCGCCGGTCAGTTTGCTCTGGGTAATACCGGCGCCGGCGTTCAGTGTGACGGAATAATAATTGAGCGTTTTGGTCACGTCGGCGTTGTCGACGGTGATGGTGCCGAAATAGCTTTTCGTGCTGGCAGGGGAACCCCCGGTTGTCAACGGCGCGTAAAGGAGATAGGTGCCGTCAGGAACCGCATCAACATAATACGCGTTTGTTCCGGCTGTTGCCGTCATGGGATAGCTGACGGAAGCATCGTCGCTATCGACCAGTTTGAGCGTCAACCCGGAGTTGGTCCACGCCGCGTCGTTTTTGTTGACGTTGATGGTGACCCTGCAGGATTCCTTCAAGGCGTTGGCGGTGAGAGAATACGCTTTGGATATTTTGGAAAGCAGGATGCCGGACTGACTGGTTGAAAAGACGGAACCATCGGAGGTGTTGGTCCAGTTGCCCCACTGGTAACCGGATTGTACCGCGCTGGCGGCGCCGATCGTTCTGTTGCCGCCTTTGATGATCCAGGAGATACCGCCGGTCAGCTTGCTTTTGGTAATCCCGGTACCGGCTGTCAATGTGACAGAATAATAGTTGAGCGTTTTGGTCACGTCGGCGTTGTTGACGGTGATGGTGCCGAAATAGCTTTTCGTGCTGACAGGGGACCCCCCGGTTGTCAACGGCGCGTAAAGGAGATAGGTGCCGTTGGGAACCGAGGCGGCGTGATACGCATTTGTACCTGACGCAGCCGTCATGGGATAGCTGACGGAGGAATTGCTGCTGCTGACCAGCTTGAGCGTCAGGCCGGGGCTGTTCCACGCTGCGTCATTCCTGTTGACATTGATCGTGACCGTGTTCCCGGTATTGGTTGCCGAGGATACGGCGCTGAACGCAAACAGCGCCGCGATCAGAACAACGATCGAAACGATGAAGGAGAGTTTTCTTTGCTTCTTGTTCATAGTGATCGCTCCATTTTAATTTTTGTCATAAATTTATATATTAAATTTATACAAAGCTTTTATACCATATTTTTAGTTTATTGTAAATACTTTACATTCTCAGTAGGGATAAATTTGTAGCATTCAATAAGGAAAAGAGAATTATTTTGTGACAAATCACAACCGTTTCCCTCTCCCCGGAAGCAGCGTCCGCGGAAAGAAACGGACGCGCTATCCTTCCTTTTCCTGTACGGCTTCGCATTGCCCGCCGCTGATACCGGTGATCCGGACGGAACGGAGCTTTCCTGTCAGGGGTTCCTCTGAAAGAACGGAAACGGGGATGTAATTCCTGGTGTACCCGTGCTGCACGCCGTTTTTGGCGGTTTCAAACAGCACCTCCGCGGTTTTTCCCACGTATTCCCGCAGGATCTCCTCCCGGATGGCGTCCGCTGTGCGCTGCAGCCGGGCGCAGCGGTCCTCCTTTACGACCTTCGGGATCTGGTCCGGATAGCCGAACGCGGGGGTCCCTTCCCGGGGGGAGAAGGGGAAGACGTGTACCTTCATGAAACCCATCTTCCGCACAAAGGCGGCGGATTCCTCAAATTCCTCCTCCGTTTCGCCGGGGAAGCCGGTGATCACGTCCGTGGTCAGGGAAACATCAGGGAAGGCCGCTTTCAGTTTTTCGCACAGCGCGGCGTACCCGGCCGCGTCGTAGTGGCGGTTCATGCGCTTCAGCGTCCTGTCGCAGCCGCTCTGCAGGGACAGGTGGAACTGGGGGCAGAATTTCGTCAGCCGCCGCATCCGCGCAATCATTTCCTCCGTGATCTGATCCGGCTCCAGCGACCCCAGGCGGATCCGCCTGACGCCCGGCGTGGCCTCGGCCAGCTCCAGCGCGTCGCAGAGGTTCTGCCCGGTATCCCGGCCGTAGGCGGAAAGGTTGATGCCCACAAACACCACCTCCTGATAGCCGCCCTCCGCCAGCCGCGCCAGCTCCGCGCGGATGTCTTCCAGTGGCTTGGAGCGGGAAAAGCCCCTGGCCTTGGGAATGACGCAGTAGGTGCAGCGGCGGTTGCACCCGTCCTGGATCTTGACGAACGCCCGGGTGTGGCCGTCAAAAGTGCGGATGATGCCGCCGGAATAGGCGTCCTCCCGCCGGTGGGGCCGCGTCATTTCCATACGGCGTCTTTCCGCGAAAAAGGCGTTCAGCGCGTCGGGCAGTTCCCTGTTGGAGCGGTTGCCGAGAATGATATCCGCCTCCCGCAGCCGCAGCGCCTCCTCGGAAAAGGCCTGCGGGTAGCAGCCCGTCAGCACCACCGCCGCGCCGGGGTGCTCGGTTTTCAGCCGCCGCACCGCCTGACGGGATTTCCGGCCGCTTTCCGCCGTAACGGCGCAGGAGTTGACGATGTACGCGTCCGCGTCGCTTTTCGCGTCCGTGATCTCCCAGCCTGCCTCCCGCAGACGGTCCAGCATTTCCTGTGATTCATATTGGTTGACCTTGCAGCCCAGTGTAACGAATGCCGCTTTCATGGCGTCCCTCCCATCGTGTGGAATATCCGCATCCACAATAACTGATTTCCCTGAAATTATACTAAAAACCGGGGCGGGAATCAATCCGGAAAACGCATATTTCTTCGCCAAATACATAAAAATATGGTAAAGGGGGAATGGTAACATGAAAAAAACGGTTGCCGCGCTGCTGGCGGCGGCGCTGCTGCTGACGGCGCCTGCTCTGCCGGCCGCCGTGGCGAACGGTCCAACGGAAGCCGCCGCCCAGGACGCGGGGGCGATCATCGGGGAGAACAGCGCCAAAGCCTGCGCCCTGATGGACGTGAACACGGGCACGCTGATCGCCGCCATGAACGGGCGGGAACAGCTCTATCCGGCCTCCGTCACCAAGGTGATGACGCTGTTGCTGGTGTGCGAAGCCATTGAGGAGGGAAAGCTGACGCTGCAGACCCCGCTTACCTGCTCCGAGACCGCCGCGGCCAAGGGCGGCTCCCAGATCTGGCTGGAGCCGGGGGAGGAGATGACGGTGGACGACCTGCTGAAGGCCACCGCCGTGGGCAGCGCCAACGACGCCTGCACCCTGCTGGGCGAAGCGGTGGCGGGCAGCGAGGCCGCCTTTGTGGAGCGGATGAACGAGCGGGCGGAGGCGCTGGGCATGACGGACACCCATTTCGACAACTGCAGCGGCTTGGACGACGATACACAGACCCACAAAACCACCGCGTGTGATATCGCCCTCATGTCCCGGGCGCTGCTGGGCCATGAGCTGATCCGGAACTATACCACCGTGTGGATGGACGACCTGCGGGGCGGGGCGACGCAGCTGGTGAACACCAACAAGCTGATTCGCAGCTACCCCGGCGCCACGGGGCTGAAAACGGGCACCACCGGCAAGGCGGGCTGCTGCGTGGCCGCCTCCGCGCAGCGGGACGGGATGGAGCTGATCGCCGTCGTCCTCGGCGCCGCCAACAGCAAGGAGCGGTTTGCCGCCGCCCGCGCGCTGCTGGACTGGGGCTTTGCCAACTACGAGATCTATACCCCGAAAAACGACGCTTCCCTGTTGGGGGAGGTGACGGTGCGCCACGGGCTGCGGCGGAGCTTTACGCCGGTCTGCGAGGAAGGGACGGATATCCTGGTCCGCAAGGGGACCGCCGCGCAGATCACGCGTACGGCGGAATGCCCGCAGGAGATCGAAGCGCCGGTGGCGGCGGGGCAGGCCGTGGGGCGGATCGTCTTCCGCGCCGGGGAGGAGACCGTGGCGGAAAACGCCGTCGTCTGTCCGGAGGAGATCCCGGCCATCGACTGGCTGCACGCCTGGGGGCTGTTCTTCCGGGTCTTCTCCCGGCGCGTTGAATAGAATGAAAACAAAAAGATGAAAAAAATAAAATTTATGATTGAAAAAATCTTTTTTGTATGGTAGAATAACCTTTACAAAAAGCGGAGGAAAACCTGTTCTATGGCTTTGCATTTGAATTGTCGGTATCTGGAGGGGTTCGTCCCCCAGTCCGATCTTGAAACAATCGCGCCGGAAGTCCGCGCGGCGCACGGTTATCTTTACGAAAACCGGGCGCAGGCGGCCGGCAACGCCTATCACGGCTGGCTGAACCTGCCCGCGGATTACGACAAAGAGGAGTTTGCCCGCATCAAGGCGGCGGCCGCAAAAATCATTTCCGATTCCCGCGTGCTGGTGGTCATCGGCATCGGCGGCTCCTACCTGGGCGCCAGGGCGGCGATCGAATTCGTCCGGTCGAAGAATTACAATCTCATCGCCAAAGATACCCCGCAGATCCTGTTCGTCGGCAACAGCCTCTCCCCCACGGAGCTGTGCGAGGCGCTGGACGTGTGCCGGACCTGCGACTTTTCGGTGAACGTGATCTCCAAATCCGGCACCACCACCGAGCCCGCCGTGGCCTTCCGCTTCTTCCGGAAGCTGCTGGAGGAAAAGTACGGCAAGGAAGGCGCCGCCAAGCGCATCTACGTCACCACGGATAAACAGAAGGGCACCCTGAAGGCGCTGGCCGACCGGGAGGGCTACGAGGAATTCGTGGTGCCGGACGGCGTGGGCGGACGCTACTCCGTGCTCACGGCCGTGGGCCTGCTGCCCATCGCCTGCGCCGGGGTGGATCTCGACCGGCTGATGGAGGGCGCCGCGGACGCCGTGCGGCAGTACGTTTCCACGGATCTGTCCGAAAACGACTGCTACCGCTACGCCGCCATCCGCAACCTGCTGTACCGGCAGGGCAAAAAGATCGAGCTGTCGGTCTGCTACGAGCCGGACTACACGATGATGAACGAGTGGTTCAAGCAGCTGTTCGGCGAAAGCGAGGGCAAGGACGGCAAGGGCCTGTTCCCGGCCTCCGTCATCTATTCCACCGATCTCCATTCCATGGGCCAGTACGTGCAGGACGGGGAGCGGCTGATGTTCGAGACCGTTGTCTCCTTCCGCCGGCCCAAGCGCGACGTCACCATCGAGGAGGACCCGGAAAACCTGGACGGCCTCAATTTTTTGGCCGGCCGGGAGATGTCCTTTGTCAACCGCAAGGCGTTTGAGGGCACGGCGCTGGCGCACAACGACGGGGGCGTTCCCTGCGTGGTGATCGAGGCGGACGCCATGGACGAATACCACCTGGGCCAGCTGATCTATTTCTTTGAAAAGGCCTGCGCGATCTCCGGCTATATCCTGGGGGTGAACCCCTTCAACCAGCCGGGCGTGGAGAGTTACAAAAAGAATATGTTCGCCCTGCTGGGCAAGCCCGGCTATGAGGAGCTGGCGGAAGAGCTGAAAAAAAGACAGTAAATCGTTGCTAATACAGAATTGAAAATCGAAAGGACTTGATCAACATGGTGAAATTACTGATAGGAGAAAAGGGTTCCGGCAAAACGAAGCGGCTGCTGGAGGCCGTGGATACCGCCCTGCAGAACTCCAAGGGCCACGTGGTCTGCGTGGAAAAGGACGACCTTCTCAGGTTCCAGATCAGCTACCGCGTCCGGCTGCTGGCCGCCAGCAATTACGGCATCAGCGGCTACGACGCGTTTTACGGCTTCCTCAGCGGCCTGTGCGCGGGGGACCACGACATCACCGATATCCTGGTGGACGCCACGCTGAAGATCGGCGGCAAAAATTACGACGAGCTGGCCGAGTTCTTACGCCGCATCGCCCGGCTCAGCGAACTGACGGAGACGGTGTTCACGTTCACCATCTCCACGGAAAAGGATAACCTGCCCGCTTCCGTCTTTGACTGCTGCGAGGCCGTCTGACCCTCCGGCGGATCCCACTCCGGGCCGGTTTTGCGCCGTCTGAACGGCGGGACGCGGCCGAAACGGAATAAAAATCATAAAAAAACAGATTTTCTGTTGACAAAACGGGAATCTGTATATATAATACTCTTTGCGTTTTGTCGCAGGGATTCTTCGTCGCGTGGGAGGTAGCCCTTTGTACATCGATCTTTTGCCTGTTTTTGATAACGAGGGTGAACGAGTAGACATCGATTATTCGTTCCGGCAGGACGACGAAAACTTTGCGACGCCCGTCAGCGTCTCCGGCGCCATCGAAAACCGGACCGGCATCGTCCGCATCGGCGCGACGGCAAAATTCGATTACACAACCCAGTGCGCCCGCTGCGGCAAGCCGCTGCTGCGCCACGCCACCGTCCCCGTCAAACACATTCTGGTTTCGCATCTGGACGGCGACGAAGACAGCGACGAGTTCATCGTGGTGGAGGACAGAAAGCTGGACGTGGACGGCCTCGTCAGCGAAGACGTCTATCTGGCGATCCCCTACAAGATGCTGTGTAAACCGGACTGCAAGGGCCTTTGCCCCGTCTGCGGCGCCGATTGGAACGAGGGCCCCTGTGCCTGCCAACCGGTCGCCGATCCGCGGTGGGACGCGCTGAAGGACCTGTTGTAACGTCCGTTTATGATGCAATAAGAAGTCCAATTTTCAGGAGGATATAGATCATGGCAGTACCTGCAAGAAGAGTTTCCAAGGCAAGAAGAGATAAAAGACGCAACAATCTGTGGAAGATTTCCGCTCCCGCCATCGAAAAGTGCCCTCAGTGCGGCGAGTACAAAAGAGCCCACAGGCTTTGCCCCTCCTGCGGCTATTACAACGGCCGTCAGGTTGTCGCGGTTGAAGAAGACTGATCGTTCATTCTTTTATTCTTGTACTTCGGCACAGGTGGAGAAGAAAACCTTCCCCGCCTTTTTCTTGTTTTTGATTTTTGCGGCCCGTATCCCTCTTTCGGAAGGCGCGGCGCCGCGGTGAGGGCAGATGTCCGTTGTCATTGCAGACGTGCGGAAAAAATCGGCGTGCGATAAAAAGGGGATCTCCCCGGGGGACGAGCTGTTGTCCCTCAACGGCAGCGAGATCAACGACGTGCTGGATTACCGTTTCTTTTCCGGCGAAAAAAAGCTGAAAATCGAATACCGGGATCAGAAGGGCAGGGTCAGGCGGTGCGCCGTGCGCAACGACGGCGATATCGACGGGATCGGCCTGGTTTTTGATACCTATCTGATGGACCGGCAGCGCAGCTGCCGCAACAAGTGCATCTTCTGCTTCATCGACCAGCTGCCCAAGGGCCTGCGGAAAAGTCTCTATTTCAAAGACGACGATTCCCGCCTGTCCTTTCTGTTCGGCAACTATATCACGCTGACCAATCTGAGCGACCACGACGCGGAGCGGATCATCCGCTACCACATCAGTCCCATCAATGTCTCCGTGCATACCATGGACCCGGATCTGCGGGTGAAAATGATGAAGAACCCCCGGGCAGGGGAGTCGTTGGCGTTCCTGCGGCGTTTCTCTGAGGCCGGTATCGCCGTCAATGCCCAGCTGGTACTCTGCCCCGGCATCAACGACGGCCCACAGCTGCGGTACTCGCTGGAACAGTTGGCCGCGCTGGAAAGCGTCGCCAGCGTTGCCGCCGTGCCCGTGGGGCTGACGAAGCACCGGGAGGGCCTGTACCCGCTGCGGGGATTTTCCCCGGAGGAGGCCGCCGCCGTCATCGACCTGATCGACGGGTTCAACGGGGAGCTGGCCGCCGCCGGGCGGGAAAAGCTGGCCTACCCGTCGGACGAGTTCTTTCAGCTGGCGGGGCGCCCCATGCCGGACTATGACTATTACGGCGACTTCCCTCAGCTGGATAACGGCGTGGGGGCCTTCGCGCTGACGGCGCACGATTTTGAGGAGCGACTGGCGGAAAGCCCGCCGGACGGCACGCCCCGGCGCTTCACAGTGGCCACGGGCACGGCGGCCTACCCTTTGATCCGCCGCCTGGCGGAGGCTTTTACAGCCAAACATCCGCAGACGGTGATCGACGTTTTTGCCGTCAAAAACCGCTTTTTCGGCGAGCAGGTCACCGTGGCGGGCCTCATCACCGGCGGCGACCTGATCGAAGCGCTGCGGGGGAAGCTGCGGGAGGATACCGTCCTGCTGCTGCCCTCCGTGATGCTCAAGGGGCGGGACGAGCCGATCTTTCTGGACGACGTCTCTGTGGACGACGTGCGCGGGGCGCTGGGCGTCCCCGTGACGGTGACCGACTGCGGCGGCGACGCGCTGTTCGACGCCTTCTCCGGCGCCCCCGGCAAGTAATTTTTTTCTCATTGTATTTTTGAAGTGAGGTGGTGAATATGGCGAAACCGATCGTTGCCATCGTGGGGCGGCCCAACGTTGGCAAATCGACCCTGTTCAATAAACTGTGCGGCAAGCGCCTGGCCATTGTGGACGACCGCCCCGGCGTGACGCGGGACCGCCTTTACGCCGACTGCGAGTGGCTGGACCACCGGTTCCTGATCGTGGATACCGGCGGCCTTGAGCCCTTTTCGGACGACGTGATCCTGTCGCAGATGCGGCTGCAGGCGCAGATCGCCATCGACCGGGCGGACGCCATCATCTTTGTGGTGGACGTGCGCAGCGGCGTGGTGGCCACGGACGAGGAGGTGGCGGCGCTGCTGCAAAAGAGCGGCAAGCCGGTGATCCTCTGCGTCAACAAGTGCGATTCCCTGGGGGAACCGCCCGCCGATTTCTATGAATTCTACAACCTTGGCCTGGGCGATCCCATCGCCGTTTCCTCCGTGCACGGTCACGGCACCGGCGACCTGCTGGACGAGGTGGTAAAGCATATCGCCGCCGTGGAAAACGAGGAGGAAGAGGACGACGACGCCATCCGCGTGGCCGTCATCGGCAAGCCCAACGTGGGCAAATCCTCCCTGGTCAACGCCCTCTGCGGCGAAAACCGCATGCTGGTCTCCGATATCGCCGGCACCACCCGCGACGCCGCCGATACGGTCATCGAAAACGAGCACGGCCGGTTTGTGCTGATCGATACCGCCGGCCTGCGGCGGAAATCCAAGGTGGACGACCAGATCGAAAAATACAGCGTGATGCGGGCGGTGATGGCGGTGGAGCGCGCCTCCGTCTGCGTCATCATGATCGACGCGCTGGAGGGCTTTACGGAGCAGGATTCCAAGGTGGCCGGCATCGCCCACGAGGCGGGCAAGGCCTGCATCATCGCGGTGAACAAGTGGGACGCCTATGAAAAGGACGGCCACACCATGGACGCCTACCGCAAAAGCCTGATGAACGATTTTTCGTTCATGTCCTACGCCCCCATTATTTTCATCTCCGCCAAAACGGGTCAGCGCCTTTCCCGTATGCTGGAGCTGATCAAATTTGTGGACGACCAGAACGCCATGCGCATCTCCACCGGCCGCCTGAATCAGGTGCTGGCGGACGCCCAGGCGCGGGTGCAGCCCCCCACGGACAAGGGCAAGCGGCTGAAGATCTACTACATGACCCAGGCCTCCACCCGTCCCCCCACGTTCGTGGCTTTCGTCAACAGCAAGGACCTGTTCCACTACAGCTACCAGCGGTACCTGGATAACCAGATCCGGGAGGTCTTCGGCCTGGAGGGCACCCCCACCCGGCTCATCATCCGGGAACGCTCTGAAAAGTGACCCACGGCGCTCACGCGCCCGCAACGGCTCCTTCCGCACTTTTTCGTCAGATGACATATTTTTTATCCCGGACCTGCTCTGTCCGGGCTTTTTTAGTTTTATTAAAGACTTGTATTATAAAATAAAATAAAATTTTTGTTATTATATGGTTGCTATTTTCCTTATCATGTGATAAAATGCAGTAATAAAACATTTGCATGGCATAGGGGAGAGATATGAAGCGTTTACAGGATTATTCCGCCGCCGAGCTGGCGCGGTTTGAAGAAGCGGCAAAAGAAGAATATAAAGCCTATCAGGACAAAGGCCTTTCGCTCAACATGGCCCGGGGCAAGCCCTCGCCGGAGCAGCTGGATCTTTCCGATCCGCTGTATGACCTCACAAGGGAACAGGTGGGCGTAAAGGCGGAGGACGGCACGGACTGCCGCAACTACGGCCTGCTGTGCGGCCTGAACGAAACCCGGCGGCTGTTCGGCGAGATCATCGGCGCCGCGCCGGAAAATGTGATCGTCTGCGGCTGCTCCAGCCTGAACATCATGTTCGACTACGTCTCGCAGGGCTGCACCCACGGCGTGGGCGGCGGGACCCCCTGGCTGTTTGAAAAGGACCGGAAGATGCTGGCCCTGGTGCCGGGATACGACAGGCATTTTTCCGTGGCCGAATATTTCGGCTTCCAGCTGGTCAACGTGCCGATGACGCCCACCGGCCCCGATATGGACCTGCTGGAGGAGCTGGTGAAGGATCCTTCCGTCAAGGGCATGTTCTGCGTGCCCAAGTATTCCAACCCCGACGGCGTCACCTTCTCCGACGAAACGGTCAGAAGACTGGCCGCCATGAAGACCGGCGCGGACGATTTCCGCGTGAGCTGTGACCTGGCCTATGTGGTCCACGACCTCTACGGCGAGGCCTCCGACAGGCTGGCCAACGTGTTCGACTTCGCCCGTCAGTACGGCACGGAGGACCGCTTCATCGCGGTGGCCTCCACCTCCAAGATCACCTTCGCCGGCGCGGGCGTTTCCGCGGTGGCCGCCAGCGACCGCAATATCGCCGAGATCAAAAAGCGCATGACGGTGCAGATCATCGGCCATGACAAGATCAATCAGCTGAAGCACGCGTATTTCTACCATACGCTAAAGGATATCAGGGCGCAGATGAGCCGCCACGCCACCTTCCTCCGCCCCAAATTCGAGACCGTTCTGCGGGTGCTGGATGAGGAGCTTTCCGGGCTGGATATCGCCCGCTGGAGCAAGCCCAAGGGCGGCTACTTCATCAGCCTGGACGTGACCACCGGCTCCGCCAAGTACGTGGAGGAGCTGTGCCGCAACTGCGGCGTCACCCTCACGCCCGTGGGCGCCACCTTCCCCTACGGCAAGGACCCGGACGACCGGAACATCCGCCTGGCCCCCTCGTTCCCCTCCGTGGAGGAGATCGAGCTGGCGGCAAAGATCATCGCGGCGTCGGTCCGGCTGGCCGCCTGCCGCGCGCTGAAAAACAACTGACGGTAAACGGAGAGAAACGCAATGTTCAGGATCGGACACGGATATGACGTTCACAGATTCGCGGAAAACAGGGAGCTGATCCTCGGCGGGGTCCATATCCCCTACGAAAAGGGGCTGCTGGGCCATTCGGACGCGGACGTGCTGCTGCACGCCGTCGCCGACGCCCTGCTGGGCGCGGCCACCCTGGGGGATATCGGCAGGCATTTCCCTGATACGGACGAGCGGTACAGGGGCGCGGACAGCCTTGACCTGCTGCGGCAGACGGCCGGTCTGCTGCGGGAAGCGGGGTACGCGGTCGTCAATATCGACGCCACGGTCATCGCCCAGAAGCCGAAGCTGGCGCCTTACATCGTCGCGATGCGCGAAAACATCGCCCGGGCCTGTCAGCTGGACGCGGCCTTCGTCAGCGTCAAGGCGACGACGGAGGAGGGCCTTGGGTTTACCGGCGGGCTGCTGGGGATCAGCGCCCACGCCGTGTGCCTGATTGAACAAATTCTTGGTGGTGACAGAACATGACGACGGAAACGGTACAGGCCTTCTGGCCCACGCTGATGGATACGGTGCAGACCTTTTTCCTGAAGCTGAAGGATCTGTTTATCAATTATTCCTGGCTGCGGGACACGCTGGATATCCTTCTGGTGGCGCTGATCGCCTACGGGATCATCATCCAGCTGCGCAAATCCCAGTCCATCCAGGTGATCAAGGGCCTGGCCCTTGTGGTGTTCGTCTACCTGGTGATCTCCTTCGCGGGGATGAAAACGAGCACGTATATCTTCTCCAAGCTGTTCAACGATATCATCGTCATCTTCGTCGTTCTGTTTGCCCCGGAGATCCGCCAGGCGCTGGAAAACGTGGGCAAAAGAAAGCTCAGCGCCACCTTCTCCTTCTTCTCCTCCGATCAGGACGAGCAGAACGCCGCCGCCATCAACGCGGTGTGCCGCGCCTGCGGCGCCATGAGCGAAAGCAAGGTGGGGTCGCTCATCGTCTTTCAGCGCAAGTCGCTGCTGGGGGATCTCACCAAGCACTCCGTGCCCATCGACGCGGAAACCACCTATGAGATGATCTGCAGCATTTTCTACCCCAAAGCGCCGCTGCACGACGGCGCCGTCGTCATCAAGGACGGCCGCATCGTGGCCGCCCGCTGCGTGGTCCCCATGAAGAACGACCGGGAGATCCACGAGCACGTGGGCACGCGTCACCGCGCCGCCCTTGAGGTCAGCCTGAATTCCGACGCGGTGGCGGTGGTCACCAGCGAGGAGACCGGCGTGATCTCCATCGCCGTGGACGGCAAGCTGATCCGCGGGCTGACGGACAGCGAGCTGCGTCAGCAGCTGGGCATCCTGCTGCTGGATAACGGAAACGAGAAAAAACGGCCCGGGAAAAAGCGGCGCGGAAAGCCGCTTCCCGAAGTGCTCTCCGGGTTTGACGACCCGGCGGACGACGCCGATGAAGGAGATGAGACCGATGCGCAGAACTGACGCCGCCGGCGGCAAAGCCTCCCGTTCGGTGATGGACAACAATAAATTCGTTTTCGTGCTGTCGCTGCTGATCGCCGTCGTCTGCTGGGTGGCCGTCTCCATGGTCAACACGCAGGAGGTGGAGCGCCGGGTCTCCGGCGTGAAGGTGCAGCTCATCCAGGCGGATGAGGTTCTGGAAAACTACGGTCTTTCCATCTTCGACCAGACGGAGTTTACCGTTGACGTGACGCTGAAGGGCTACAGCTACCTGCTGCGGGATATCACTCCCGACGATATCGAGCTGACCGCCTCCTGCGCCAGCGTGGCGGCGGCGGGCACCTACGACCTGCCGGTGACCTCCTCCCTCTCCGGCACCGTCAACCCCAACGTAAAGATCACAAAGCTCTCCTCCGGTTCCGTCAAGGTGTATTTCGACAAGGAGGTCTCCAAGACCTTCACCGTGACGGAGGACATTGTGGAAAAAGAGGGCTACGCCATCGCCGAGGGCTACGAGCGGGAGAATCCCATCCTCAGCGCCGAAAGCGTGACCGTCAGCGGCGCGTCGCGGGACGTCAGCCGGATCGTTGCCGTCAGGGCCCGCGCGGAGCTGAACAAAACGCTGAACTCCACCGAGCGGCTGGAGGCGGAGCTGATCCTGGAATCCGACTCCGGCGTGCTGGATATCACCGATTTCACGGTCCAGCCGGACGGCCCCTTCTATATCACCATCCCGGTGAACCACACCGGCACCTACGACGCCGTGGTGGACTTTGCCAATCTGCCGCAGGACTATAAGACCAGCGGCTTCCCCTATACCGTTACCCCCTCCACCGTGGACGTCACCTCCATGACCTCCGTGGATACGGCGCAGCTCCGCGCCCATCAGATCTCCGTGGGCACGGTGGATTTCGCCGACATTGTGCCCGGCAAAGTCAACCGCATCCCCCTGACGTTCGATTCCGGCAGCGGCGCGGTGGAATATGAGGTGGAGATCGACGCCTCCGATTTCGTCAGCCGCACGCTGTCCATCCCCGTGGATACCTCCAACGTCACGCTGCCCGGCAACGTGCGCGTCACCTCCGCCGAAGTCGCGGAGGTCACCGTGGCGGGACCGGCGGATTCCGTGGAGGCGCTGGAACGCACCTCCGTCTACGCCGTGCCGGCGACGGACGGGCTTTCCGCCCTGGCGGTGGGCCAGCACTCCGTTGCGGCCAGATTCGTCTTCCGCACGGCGACGGACTGCTGGGTCTGCGGCAAATACACCGTGGACGTTGCGGTGCAGTAGGGTGCCGCCTATGAAAAGATCGACGGCCGCCGCGCTCACCGCCCTGTTCTGCCTGTGTCTGTTTCTGCTGGCCGGGTGCTCCGTGGTGGATTTCTTCTCCACGGACAGCCTGCTGCGCGCCCCGAAGCTGACGGGGCAGAACGCCGCCCTGCAGCGCGCTTTTGAACAGGCCGCCGGGCCCGACGCGGCGCTGGTGGCCCCCCTGACGGGGGAGTACCGCTCCGCCTTTATCCTGCGGGACTGCAACGGGGACGGCACGGAGGAGGCCGTGGTGTTCTATGTGAACCGCGGCACCGAAAACACCGTCCGGATGAGCCTGATGACCACTATCGACGGGCAGTGGCGCGCGGTGGCGGATATCGCCGGCAACGGCAGCGAGGTCTACCAGGTGGAATTCTGCAACATCGACCGGGAGAAGACCCCGGAGATCGCCGTCACCTGGACCGTGTCCGATTCCAAGCGCGACAAGACCCTTTCCCTTTACAAGATCGATCTGCCGGGGATCGAAAACGGCGACGCCTTCAACCCGCTGGCCTCGGTGCAGATCTTTGACTATTACGTGATGGATATCGACCGGGTCGGGCAGAACGAGCTGTTTTACGTTTACTTCGATTCCACGGAGGAAAAAAGCGGCGTTTACGCCCGCCTGCTGAAATAC
>CAMJYF010000004.1 GCA_946409885.1 uncultured Clostridia bacterium
CCACTTCCACCACCTCGTCGTCAAACTGCTGACTGCGGATATGGGCGGCGATAAAGGCCGCGCCCTTGTCCGCCATCTCCTCCACCACTTCCAGCGCCGCTTCATCTCCGGCGTTGACAGCGTCAAAAAAGATATCCAGCATGGGGCGGACCGTATCGTCGATCTGCGCCTCCATCTTCGGGATCAGTGAAAGCAGACCGTCCCGGTCGGCGGTGATGCCGAATGTTTTGCACAGGGGTTCGGTGCAGGCCGTCTTTCTGCGTTTGAGGCAGATATCGTTATAGACGAGACTGTAGGTCTTCCGGGCGATCCATTGGCCGCCGCCCGCGTCGGAGGAAAGCTCCCCAAAGCCGCCCACCTGCAGCAGATTCCCGCGGGAATCCACCGAGTTGCAGCAGGTGCCGGTGCCGCAGTTATAACCGATGCCGGCTTTTCCCGTCAGCCCCGCCTTGACGACGATAAAGCCGTCGTTATAGATGGAACAGGGAATGGTCAGCCTCAGTTTGGTGAGCGCTTCTTCCATTTCGTCCCGCTGGTAGGGATGGTCGATGCCCGCCAGCGCCATCAGGATATGGGTGATATCGCTCTGCTTTAAACCGTTTTCCTCCAGCAGCGCGTTGACGCCGCTCATAATGATGGAGGCCGCCTCGGGAATATACCCCTCCAGATTTTCATGGTTGCTGCCGCCGGTCTTCACCGAGGACAGCATTTCTTTTTTTTCGTTGAACATGGCGTACATGGTCTTGGTGCCGCCGCCATCCACACCGATGTAATAGGCCATCGCTTACTCTCCTTCTGTCTTGTCCGTAAAGAAGTCGTCGCAGACCTCTTCCAGGCAGTATACACCCCGGCGGTAGGGTTCCCGGTCGATCCACATGCCGTTGGTGAAATCCGGGATCGGCACCGGCATGCCGCCCATTGCCACAGACTGCTCCGAAAGGCAGGTCACCGCCATCCAGGCTGCCGTGTCGTACACATCGATGGGGGGCGCCACGTTCTCCTTCGCCGCCTCCACAAAGGCGGACAGTACCAGGTAATCCATGCCGCCATGACCGGCCTTTACGCCGTCCTTGGTGTATTTGCACCAAAGGGGGTGATCGAATTTCTCGATATGCTGGTCAAAATGCTCCCACTCATGGGAACTCTTTGTGACGTTGTCCATCACCAACAGGGCGTTGCGGTCGGATATCTCCATAAAGCAGCCCTTGGTGCCCTGGATCATGTAGTTGCGGGAATAGGGCCGCGGCAGGCAGCAGTCGTGGGTCAGGGTGATGGTCTCCCCGTGGGCGCATTTGATGATGGTGGTCACCACGTCGCCCTCGGCAAAGTCGTAGCCGTACAGGTCGTAGTCCTCGCCCTTGTTGTTTTTGATCCACTCGTTCAGCCCGCGGGATTTGCTGGCCATGGAGACCAGCGAGATCATGCGGTTGCCCCGGTTGATGCCCAGCACCTTGCTGATCGGGCCCAACTGGTGGGTGGGGTACAGCTCGCCGTTGCGGTTCTGGAAGTTGAACAGCCGCCCGTGGATGTTCTCCCGGCCAAGGCAGATCTCATCCCGCAGATCGTGGCGGTAGCCGCCCTCGCAGTGGACCACCTCGCCGAACAGCCCCTGCTTTACCATATTGAACAGGGCCATCTCCTTGCGGTCGTAGCAGCAGTTTTCCAGCAGCATACAGAACTTGCCGGTGCGCTCGCTGGTGCGGACCAGCTCCCAGCACTCCTCGATAGAGGCCGCGCCGCCCACCTCAAAGGCCACGTTCAGCCCCGCGTTCATGGCGGCGATGGCGATACGGGAATGGGTGATCCAGGTGGTGAAGATCACCAGCGCGTCCAGCTTCTCTTTGGCGAGAAGCTCTTTGTAATCAATATAGGAATGCACCTCGTAGCCGGTGTAGGATTTTGCGTTTTTGACGATCTCCAATCCTCTGGCGGCGCGCTCCGGTACTTTGTCGCACACGGCGGGGCAAACCACGCCGGGGATCTGAAGCAGCAGATCGAGCATACCGGACCCGCGTCCGCTGATGCCCACCGCGCCGATACGGATCGTTTTTGTTTCGGACATAGCAATATTTTCTCCTTCCGCTTTTATCGTTGTTATTATATCACTCCTTGCCGTTAATTTCTATAGTTTTGATAAAATAATCTGAGAAAAAGACGAGGAAACGCAAAAAACAGGCGGCGAACCGTCCTGTTGTTACAGGTCCCCGTCTGTCTTTTCCGTTTGACGCGTCGTTATTCCGCCGCAGCCATCTTTTCGTTCAGCGACTTCACCAGTTCGTCCGCGTCCACGCCGTGCACCATCGCCGCTTCCTCAATGCTTTCCATCTGAGAAGCGGGACAGCCGAGGCAGTGCATGCCGATCTCCATCAGGACGGGAGCGGCCGCCTCCGCGTTGATCTCCAGCAGTTCGCCGATCTTTGTTTCTTTTGTGACAAGTGCCATTATGAGTTACCTCCCTATTTTTCTTGAAATTGTATCATCTCTGATCGGTATTGACAAGCTGGGTCTGCCGTAGCACGTCCCGCACTGTCGATACCGGAATGATCGTCAGGTCGTCTTTGATCTCCTGCGCCACATCTGCCAGGTCGTCCTCGTTTTCTGCGGGGATAAAGACCTTGGAGATGCCCGCGCGTTTGGCCGCCATCAGTTTTTCCGGCAAGCCGCCGATGGGCGAGATCACGCCCCGCAAAGATACCTCCCCCGTCATTGCCAGCCGCGGGCTGACCGTGTGGCCGGTGACCAGGGAAGAAAGCGCCGTCGTCAGCGTGATACCGGCGGAGGGGCCGTCCTTGGGCACGGCGCCGTCCGGCACGTGGACGTGGAGATCGTTCTTCTCAAACAGCTCCGCTTTATCCGGATAGAGGGACTTGACCAGGCTAACGGCAATCTGTACCGATTCTTTCATCACGTCGCCCAGCTGGCCGGTGACGGTCACCTTGCCGCTGCCCTTGGTAAACAGGGTTTCGATGTAAAGCACGTCGCCGCCGGACTGGGTCCAGGCCAGCCCCGTGACCACGCCTGGCTGCTGCGCGTCCTGCGCAACCGTATGGCGCACGGGCTTGCGGTCCAGAAATTCCCGCAGCTGATCCGCGGTCACCGTCAGTTCCTCGCATTTTCCCTCCACCAGACGCACGGCGGCCGTCCGGCAGATGGTATCCAGCATTTTCTTCAGGCCCCGCACGCCCGCTTCCATGGTGTAATCGGCGATAATGGCGTGCATGGCGTCCTCCGGGATGCGGATATGCCCCGGTTCAATACCAGCGCTCTGCTCCGCCTTGGGCAGCAGATGCTCCACCGCGATATGGTATTTCTCCGTCTCCGTGTAGCCGCTGAAGGGGATCACCTCCATCCGGTTGAGCAGCGGCGCGGGGATGGCATCCAGCGTGTTGGCCGTGCAGATAAACAGCACGTCGGAGAGATCGAAGGGAACGTTGAGATAGTGATCCGTAAAGGTGTTGTTCTGCTCCGGGTCCAGCACCTCCAGCAGCGCGGCGGCGGGATCCCCGTTGTAGGACCGTGAGAGCTTATCCACCTCGTCCAGCACCATTACGGGGTTGGAAACGCCCGCCTTGGCAATGCCGTCCATGATCCGGCCCGGCATGGAGCCGAGATAGGTGCGGCGGTGACCGCGGATATCCGCCTCATCCCGCACGCCGCCAAGGCTCACACGCACGTATTCCCGCTGCAGCGCCTCCGCGATGCTTTTGCCGATGCTGGTCTTTCCGGTGCCCGGCGCGCCCACAAAACAGAGGATGGAACCGGACTGGGATTTTTTCAGGTTCAGCACGGCGATCTGCTGAATGACGCGCTCCTTGATCTTTTTCAGGCCGTAGTGTTCCCTTTCCAGCACCGCCCGGGCCTCGTTCAGGTCGATCTGACGGGCTTCCTCCTTTTCCCACGGCAGCCCCAGCAGAAAATCGAGATAATCGTAGAGCATGGCGTATTCCTGGGAGTTCTCCCCTTCGCTTTTCAGCCGATGCAGCACCTTTCCCGCCTCCTTGCGGGCGGTATCGTTCAGCGGGACTTTCTCCATTTTCTGCTCCAGCAGACGCAGGTCGGATACGTTTTCCGGGTGCATCTCATCCAGCTCGTTCTGCAGATAGGCGATCTGCTTTTTGATGGCCGATTCCCGGTAGGCCTTTTTATACTCTTCCTCCCGCTTCTCGTTGCCTTCGCCGGAAAGCCGCAGCATTTCGATCCACTCATACAGTATCCGTTCAATCGCGGCGGCGCGGTCGGCGGCGCTGTTTTCCGCCAGCAGGGCGTAGCGCTCGGCGGCCTCCATCTCCATAAAGGGCGACAGCACCGTGATCAGCGCATTGAGGTTTTCGCAGAACGACAGCAGATATTTGGCAACCGGCGCCCATTCAAACTTTTTGGAAAAGGACAGCAGTTCCTCTTTCAGCGCGGCGCACCTGGCCTTTGCCTCCGCTTCCGGCAGATCGTCTGCCCCGGCAAACAGGGAAACGGACAGCTGGATCCTTCCGTCGTCCAGCACTTCCGCCGCGTCCACCTTTACCCGATCCTGCGTGCGGATCTCCACATAGCCGTTGGTATCAGGCGAACCGATGACGCCCGTCACCGCCAGATCGTAAAAATCATCCGCCGACACGGGGCCGCTGTTGTCGGTTTTGGCGGGCAGCAGGATCACCTTGTCCCCCTGTTCCGCCGCCTGACCGGTGCTTTTCCGGAAAGCGTCCGCCCGCAGATAGGTCAATCCGTCCGGCAGCACGGTCACGTTATATATCGGAATAATATACATCAATCACACCTCTTTGCTGGAAACAATTAGCAGTCTCGTTTGCAGAGTGCTAATATACACTTAAAAAAAATTTGCTTCAACAGAAGCCTCCAACTTGACATTTGTCCAAGTTTGTGATATCATCATAACATCAACTTGGACGTTTGTCAAGGTATGCCGCAAAACTTGTACAAAAGGATGGGATTTGTCAATGTACAACGGAGAAAACAAGACGGCGCTGCTGTCGCAAAAGCTGATTTCCGACGCGCTGCTGCGCCTGCTGCACGAAAAACCCTTCGCGCAGATCAGCGTCAGCGATCTCTGCCGCGCCGCCGAGGTATCCCGTCAGACCTTTTATTCCCTCTTCGGCAGCAAGGAGAACGTGATCGTCTACGCCCTGCAGAACAACTGCCGCTACGAGCCGGAACCGGAACGCAAAGCCTGCCGCTCCGCCTGCTTCCGCGATTTCTGCAGGGGCTACAGCCAATACATTATCAGCAAAAGGGAGATATTGGAGCTGCTGGTCAAAAACGATATGATGCATTGCCTGTACGACGTGCAGTACGAAAGCTTTCTCCGCTGCGACCACTTCATCAACGGTATCGAGGGTGAAGACAGGCTGTATTTAGTGGATTTTATCGCCGGGGGAATGAACAGTATCGCCAAAAACTACGTACTCACCGGCTGCCGCGCCGACGGCGCTTTTCTGGAAAAGCTGATGTACCGCCTGTTCGGCGGCGCCTATTTCACGGAATAATTTATTGATATTGTTTTTTTACAGGAGTCAGTCATATGATTACCGCATATCTAAACGGCAATGTAATTTTTGAGGATGGCGTCCACAGGACGAACGTTTATGCCCAAAACGGTAAAATCACCGAAATATCCGACGCGGTCATCCCGTCCGATCATATTGTGGACTGCCGGGGACTGTACCTCTCCCCCGGCTTTGCCGATATCCACGTACACGGGGGCGGCGGCTTTTCCGCCATGAGCGACGACCCGGAAGAGATCGTGAAAATGTGCCGCGCCCACGCCCTGCGAGGCACCACCTCCATCGTGCCCACCACCCTGGCCGCGCCGGTGGAACGGCTGCAAAGGGCCATGGACAACATCGGCAAGGCAAAACGCCTGTGTACCGACGCCAATATCCTTGGCATCCACCTGGAAGGGCCCTTTCTTTCCATGAAAAAAAAGGGAGCGCAGAGCCCCGACAATATCCTTGTGCCCACCAAAGAAAACCTCTCCGCGCTGCTGGATTATTCCAGTGATCTGCTGATGATCGGCGCCGCGCCGGAGGTGGAAAACGGTATGCTGGTGGGCGAGGAAGCCGCCAAACGAGGCGTCGTCGCCTCCATCGCCCATTCCGACGCTGATTTTGCCGTGGCGGAGGAGGCGCTGGCCCATGGCTACTCGGACATCACCCACATCTTTTCCGCCAGCTCCGCCATGCACAAGAACGGTATTTTCCGCGAGGTGGGCGTGGCCGAGGCCGGTCTGGCGCTGGACGGCTTTACCACCCAATTCATCGGGGACCTCCGTCACCTACCCTATGGGGCCATCAAACTGATTTACAAGGCAAAGGGGCCTGACAAGGCCTACGCCATTACAGACGGATTGGAGTATGCCGCGCTGGATATGGAGGAAGGAGATCTCTTTACACAGGAGAACGGCCAAGCGGTGGTGTATGAGGACGGCGTGATGAAGCTGGCGGACCGCTCCTGTCTGGCGGGCAGCGTGGCGACAAGTCATTTACTTGTCAGAAATATGATAAAGCGCTGCGGCATCCCGCTGGCGGACGCCGTCAAAATGGCCAGCCTGACCCCGCTGCGGGTGGTGGGCTTCGCCGACCGGAAGGGGAAGATCCAAACAGGCTACGACGAGGATATCATTCTTTTTGACGACAATATTAATGTATCTTACGTTTGCGTCAACGGGAACGTGATCGTCAATGAGTTTGTCAGTACCGATGATTTCCCGTGTTAAACAAATCTTAAACATTCCCCCGGTTGTTTTTTAAGAATATCTGTGCGATAATAACGGTGTAATCCGATACGGAAAGAGGGATCGCCATGTACACCGTTCTTGTCTGCGACGACGAAAAGGACATTGTCTCCGCGCTGAAGATTTATCTTTCTTCGGACGGATACAACGTCCTTTGCGCGTATAACGGGGAGGAAGCGCTGGAAATAATGGAACAGCACACCGTCCATCTGGTACTGATGGATATCATGATGCCAAAAACGGACGGCCTGACGGCGCTGAGCCTGATCCGGCAGAAATACAATACGCCGGTGATCTTCACCACCGCCAAAAGTGAGGATTCCGACATTATTCTTGGCCTGAACTTGGGGGCGGACGACTATATCACCAAGCCCTTTAACCCGGTGGAGCTGCTGGCGCGGGTCCGCTCCCAGCTGCGGCGGTACATGACGCTGGGGGCGGCGGCCAAACCGGAGGAAAACGTCTTTACCTCCGGAGGCGTCACGGTCAACGACAACGACAAATCCGTGTCTGTTGACGGCGAGCCGGTGGGGCTGACGCCCAAGGAATATGAGATCCTGAAGCTGCTGATCCGCCACCCCGGCAAGGTCTTCTCCCCCGCCGATATCTACCGCGCCGTGTGGGAGGACGAGCCCTTCGGCTCCGATTCCACCGTGGCGGTCCACATCCGCCACCTGCGGGAAAAGATCGAGATCGACCCCAACGCCCCCCGATATATCAAAGTGGTATGGGGGCACGGTTATCAATTTGCTGTACAGAAAGGAGCGCAATCGCAATGAAAAACCTGAAAAGCTCACGACTTGTCAAGACTCTGTGTTTTATTCTCTGTTTTATCTTTACGGTCGGCGTTGCGGGGAACGTGATCCTCGGCCTGGTGCTTTCGGAATCCAATCTGTTCTACGCGGAAAAAGAGCAGATGACCGAAATAGCTTTTGAAGAGATCATTGAACATTATCATCAGACAGATATCCGCCGTTACGTGATGAACGTAGTGGAAGATGGGGATACCCCCAACAGAGATAACGAACTGTATCGGACGAAATTCAGCCGGGAAAAATCCAACCTCTCCTTTACGGTAACGGACGCGGACGGGAACGTCGTTCTCAGCAACGCTCCTGCGGACAGCAAGGGATATACCTTTACAAAAACGCTGGAGATTTATGACTACGACTACGAATATGCCGGAATGGAGTTGACCGAACAGGATACCGTTCCGCCCGAAACGACTGAAATGCCGGAAGCGGCCGACCTGCCGGGGACTTCCGGCGAAGACGTCACGGAACCGACCGCCGTTCCGGAAACGACGCCCGGAGAGGAGCACACCACCACGCCGCCGGAAACGACGACACCAGAGGAGCACACCACCATGCCGCCCGCGCCGACGACGAACCGGTCCGGGCCCGTCGATGCACCGACGGCGCCGCAGCGTGTTGAACACATCTATATGCTGAACGACAACGACTACGGCCACCGTTTCCGCTATTACTATTACGGAGAGCAGTACAGTGAAACGATCCTGCAATACTGCCTTCAGATCTATGAGGCGCAGCCGGACGATTGCCCCTACGCGACGTATACCGACGGCTGGGTCACCTTCCGGGAGGAGGATTTCGCCCTCAGCGACAACGGTGTGGTCTATTACAAAGGAGACAGCGAACCCACCACGTATATCGCGGATTTCAATGAAGAGGACTTCCCCCACACGGATTACACCGTGACCTATACGCTGCCGGTAGACTTTACGGCAAGGGACCTGTTCTACTACGCGCAGAAGCTGGCGGGCTTCGCCTACGGCTATATTCATAAGATCATCCCGCTCACCGTCTGCTTCGCGCTGGCGTCGCTCCTGTTCTTCATTCTGTCGATGCTTTGCGCCGGGCACGTAAAGGGGGAAAACGAACCGAAAGCAAGGGCGCTGCACCGCGTCCCCTACGACATCGTTCTGCTGGCGGGGTTCTGCGTCGTCTTCCCGATATTGTATGAGATAGCCGACGAATCATTCAACCCCATTGCGGTTGTCATCGGTTTATGCTCCGTGGCGTTGACCCTCTTCTGCCTAATCGAGACCACCGTCGTCCGGTGCAAGGCGAAGACCATCGGCAAAAACTTCATTGCCGTATGGCTGGTAAAGCTGGCGGTCCGCTTTGTCCGGTTCATGACAGCACTATTCAAAAAAGCCTCCGGGAATATGAACCTGCTGTGGAAGCTGGGACTCATTTTCGCGGGCAGCGTCGTGGCGGAGTTCATCTACTCCCTGCTGCTGTTCGAGGAAGAGGCGTTCATCTTCCTGTGGGTCATCGTCAAGCTGCTGGAGATCCCGCTGCTGCTGTGGCTGGCCGCCTGCTGGAACCGTCTGCAGAAGGGCGCGCGGAACCTCTCCGAGGGACATATCACGGAAAAGGTGGCTACCGATCATCTCTTCGGCGAGTTCAGAAAGAATGCGGACTACCTCAACACCATCAGCGAGGGCGTTAACAAAGAGGTGCGGGAACGGATGAAGAGCGAAAGCATGAAAACCGAGCTGATCACCAACGTGTCCCACGACCTGAAAACGCCCCTCACCTCCATCATCAACTACGTGGACCTGTTAAAGGGGACGGACGTGACCGACCCGAAGGCGCTGGAATACATCGACGTGATCGACCGCCAGAGCCAGCGGCTGAAAAAGCTGTGCGCCGACGTGGTGGACGCCTCCAAGGCGGCCACAGGCGCCATGCAGGTGACGAAGGAACCCACCACCCTGAACGTGATGCTGACGCAGGCCGTGGGCGAGTATGACGAACGGCTGAAAGCCAGACGCCTGCAATTGGTGGCGGAGATCCCCGCCGAGCCCATCTCTGTCAACGCGGACGGCAAGCTGCTGTGGCGCGTGTTCGACAACCTGATGAACAACATCTGCCAATACGCCATGGAGGGCACGCGGGTCTATCTGACGCTCTCCGCGCGGGACTGCGCCGCCAGCGTGATGTTCCGCAATATCTCCGGCGCCGCGCTGAACATCACGCCGGAGGAGCTGACCGAGCGTTTCGTCCGGGGGGACGCCTCCCGCAATACCGAGGGCAGCGGCCTGGGGCTTTCCATCTCCAAAAGCCTGACCGAGCTGATGGGCGGCGCCTTCACCGTGGCCATCGACGGCGATCTGTTCAAGGTGACGCTGACGTTCCCTCTCCTTATGTAGCGGGCAGCGGTTCATATCGCAGCATCAGGGAAATCCCTTTTGTACTTTTGAAGAAAACAACTTTGTGCCGCCCGTATTCCGCCGTGAGCGTTTCATCCACAAAAAAAGTCGCCGGGTCCTCCAGCCGCAGCAAAAAACGGGCGTCAGCCCTTGCGTCCTCCGGCAGAATTACGTCTGTCAAAGCGCATGCCAGCGCGGAAAAACCGTTGGAGGTATCTTCGTCCGCGTCCGCCGCCGTCAGCGAAAGATACTCGATCCTCCGCCGATCGTCCTCCCTGACCTTCAACAGAAGCGTCCCCTTGCCGGCAGGATAAAAAATGTGATATACGCCTTCCTTGCGGAACATTCCTTCCGCGTCGAAGGCGTATGTTTTATTGATCTCGCAAAGCCTGCGTTCCAGCTCAAATACGCCGAATCTGTTCTCTCTCGCACAGGAGCATCCAACGGCCAGCAACGCCAACACAAACAGAATCACTGTGATTTTCTTCATATCTGCCTCTCCTTTTCCACTATGCGCCTGAAAATGGCGGCAAAACAAAGAATATCCTGTATTACTTCGCAGAAAGACAGAAATATTTTTGTTTTAGGGGTTTTCTATTTTAAAAATATGTAGTATAATGCATGATAGAACATTCTAATCTGACAGATTGGTGATCCATATGCGAAAACATTCTTCCGAGACAAAAAAAGGCGTGCTTCCCGAAAGAGGAGCCTCAGACGTTTATCCCGATATTTCCGCGATCTTTGCTGTTGACGACAACGCCTCCGCGGATCAACCGGTGGAAAAAGCCGAAGTTCCGCTCAAAGGGGAACGCATCCTCACCGCCCCCGACGGTATCCGGCATCTGCCGAAAGCGGAACAGAAAAAAATGAAGGCGGAGGCAAAGAAAGCCAGACGGGCCAGATCAAGAAAAAAAGCAAAAACGCGGGCTATCATTGTTCTCTCCGTCCTGCTGGCCGTACTGATTGCGGCTTTGGCCATCTGGCTGAAGATCCAGGACGCCAGAAAGCCGGTGGTGGCGGTCTCCCCCGCCACCGTGCAGACGCTTGAAAAAAAATACAGCGCCAACGGCGTCATTCTGACAGTTCTCCCCACTCTTGCCGTCTTGATCGATAACGACTATGACGTACACGCGCTGGCCAAAAGCCAGAACGCCACAGTTGTTACGGCAGACGGAACAAAGCTGACGGGCACTGTCAGTGAGATCCGTGAGACCCGCCCCACAGAGGAGCGTTTCGCCTGGCTGACCTCCGCCTTGCTGGGCAGCATCCCGGAAGTGCCCGTTTACACCGTCGGCACAGAGGTGGAAGACCCGGAAGGTCTTCTGAAAGAGGGGGATATGGTAACGGTGGACATCGTCACCGACACGGCGGAGAACGCGCTCGCCATCCCTTCCTCCTCCGTGTTTATGGACGGACCGCAGCCCTACGTCTGGATTTTCCATCCCTTTACCAAAAAGCTTTCCAGGCAGGATATTTCCGTCGGCCTTGTCACGGAAGAAAAGACGGAAGTGCTGCGCGGATTAAAAAAAGGCGCGAAGGTACTTTCCGGCTCGTCTGTTCCCTCCGCGGAGCTGTACGACGGCGTCAGGGTAAAAACAAAATAACGGTTCAAAAAGATCCTTCAACGAACGTTTATCAGATTGTATTGCAGAAGAGGTTTTTAAGATGAATATCAAAACGATAGTGAAAGTATTGTCGGCGGCCATCCTTACCGCGATATTCGCCGGCTGCGCTTCCGCCTCTGTCACCATGACCGAGGAGGAAGCCAAAGCGCTGGAACGGATCACAGAGTTTGCCTACTGCGACCATATCGGCGACGTGGACAGGAACGGCCAGTTGGAACCGGCTGACGCCCGGCTGATCCTGCGCGCTTCCGTCAGTCTGGAAAGACTGGATTCGGACCAGCGCGTCCGGTCGGATATGGACGCGGACGGCGAGATCACGTCTTTCGACGCGCGTTCCGCGCTGCGCTGCGCCATCGGCGCTGACCAGCGCCCCCCGCACACAAAGGAGACCGTCGTCGTCAAAGCGCCGACCTGCAGTGAAGAGGGGTATACGGTCATTTACTGCCTGACCTGTCACAAACTCTACGCGGGACAGACCACCGCTCCGACGGATCATTCCGCCGGCGTATGGGAGGTCGTAAAATCCGCCACCTGCCAGGAGGACGGCCTTTCGGAACTGAAATGCATCAACTGCGGCAAGGTGATCAAAACGGACGTTCTGCCCAAAGGCGAACACGTCTACGGAGAATGGATCTACCCCAACGGCAAAAGCTGCCTGCAGTCCGTCAGGCGTTACAGGGACTGTGACGTCTGCGGCGCCCGTCAGAACGACACCGTACCGGCGGCAGGGGAACATTCTTTTCAATGGGTCACCACAAAGGAACCGACGTGCCTGGAAGACGGCGAAGAATCCTTTATGTGCGTCAACTGCGATACCGTCAGCAGAACTAAAGCGATCCCCTCTCCCGGTGAACACGAAGCCGGCGAATGGATCGTCACGAAAACGCAGACCTGCACAGAGGACGGCGTAAGAGAAAAAAACTGTATCAGATGCGGCATATCCCTGGCCCAAGAAACGATCCCCGCCCGGGGACATGATTTCCGCAACGGCCAGTATAAAGTGCTGCTCGCTCCCACCTGTCAGACAGAGGGCAAAGCGCGGGGCGTCTGCTCCGTCTGCGGCGAACAGCAGGAGATCCTTCTGGAGAAAACCGATCACGATTACAAGACCGGACCCATCGTCGTAAGGGAGGCCTCCTGCACACAGGATGGGATCATAGAAGCGGAATGCCGCTACTGCGGAGAAATAAGGGAGTTGATCCCGGCCCTGGGCCACGATATTACCGAGCACATCACAGAGGCCACCTGCGCCGCGGAGGGGGAAATCGTCAGCGTCTGTTCCCGCTGCGGCGCGACGGTAGAAAGAAAATCACTGCCGAAGGCCAGCCACAGCTACGGCAAAGAGATCGTAATCGTCAAGGAACCCACCTGTATCGAATCCGGTTCCTGCTATGTCACCTGTTCCGTGTGCAAGGACAAGCTGCTTCGGGAGCTCCCCCCCACGGGGAAACACACCGCCGGAAATGAAACCCGCATTACCCGTGAAGCGAGCTGCACCGAGGACCAGTACATTATCTCCGTCTGCATCTACTGTGGTTCCGATATTCCGGAAACAGAAAAACCGAAACAGGGAACCGCGCTGGGGCATGATTTCCAAACCTGGAAAACAATCACTCCCGCAACCTGCGTTGTTGCCGGCCAGAAGTCAAGCGTCTGCTCCCGCTGCGGCGCGGAAGGATTGCTGGAGATTGATCCCATGGGACACAAATCCACCGGCGCCTGGGTCACGGCCGAAGCGGCCACCTGCCGGAAGGAAGGACTGGAAGTGATCCGCTGTGAATTCTGCGGCGACGCGGTCGAAACCAGATCCATTCCCAAAACGGCGCATACACCTGTCACAAAGATTATGACGACAGCAACCTGTACCGCGGAAGGACGGGAAACAGTACAGTGTTCCGTATGCGGAGAGTTGCTTGAAAACCATGTGATCCCCAAAACCGCCCACGACCCCGTTTACACCATCACAAAGCAGCCTACCTGCGCAGAAGAAGGCGAAACAACGGCGTCCTGCTCCGTCTGCGGCCAGACGCTGGGCAAATCCCCTGTACCAAAAGCGCAGCATCAACCTGTCGTCGTCACGGAAACGCTGCCCACCTGTCAGACGACCGGCCTTAACGTGGAGAAATGCTCCGTCTGCGGCGCCGTACTGCGTGAGATGGAGATACCGAAAACAGGTCACCGCTATGTTCCGGACGAGATCATTCAACCGGCCGCCGCCTCCACCTTCCGCTGGGACGGGAAGCAAGGGACCATGTACGGCTGGCAGGGATCACGCTGCGCATACTGCGGCGATCTGAAAGACAACGTCAGGTACGTCCGCATGATCATTAAAGGCGATTTTGAACCGGTCTTTGAAACCGGAACCAACCCGGACGCGGGCAGATTCGTCTTTCGTCTGAAAGATCCTGACGCCTCTTCACGCACGGAAAAAGTGGTTTATTCCATCGGATCGGACGTTCAGACGACAGCGGTCATTCCCACGAACGGCGTTTACAGCTTTACCGTTCCGGCATCCGTATCCCGTACCGACACCATCAACATTTTTATCGTCTCAAAATCCTGAACGAAATAGAACCAATCAGAAAGGACAAACCGCTATGCAGAATCCCGTATTGACGCTCGTCTATCAACTGGACGGCAAAAGGCTATCCTCCCACCGTCTTGAAAACGATCATTATAAAATCGATTTTTCCTTTACCGACGGAGCGATAAAGGCGACGCTGACCCCCAAAAAAGCGATTCTCCTGAAAAGCTTCAAGGTCCGCTTTGAACACGAATTTCTCACGGGGGACGTGTTTTTCGGCAACGGTTATCAGGCGTGGACCACCTCCCGCGAGTACCGGGAGACCGACCGGATGAAGGACATGATCCCGCTGGCCGCCACCCGCCCGCTGAAGGAGCTGGCCGGTATTTCCTCCGATTGGCGGTTCGTGAAATTCCCCGAGAATCCGGGCGAATTCTTCAGCCACACCTATACCTACATCCGCAACGGGGACGACCTGCTGTTCCTGGGCTCCCTTTCCGAGGCCACGGGCTTCACCGTCATTTTCGCCGATTACAACCGCGGGGCCATCACCGTCTGCAAGGACGTGGACGGCGCCTACGCGGCGGCCGCGTACGATCTGCTGGACGCCGTGATCCTGCGCGGCGGCTACGACGAGGTGTTTGACGCCTACTTTAAGGCCATGGGCCTGCAAAAGCCCCGCATCGACCACATGAGCGGGTATACCTCCTGGTACAATTACTTCCAGAAGATCGACGAAAACATCATTCTGCGGGATCTGAACGCCCTGGACCGGGTGAAGGACAGCGTATCCATCTTTCAGGTGGACGACGGTTACGAGACCTATGTGGGTGACTGGCTGGACCAGAATTCCGACAAGTTCCCCCACGGCATGAAATACATCGCCGATAAGGTGCATGAAAAGGGCTACATGGCGGGCATCTGGCTGGCGCCCTTCAGCCTGCAGCGGGCCTCCCGCACCTACAAAGAGCACCCCGACTGGGTCATCAAGGGTCCCGACGGCAAGCCGCTGCTGGGCTGCGTGGGCTGGGGCGGCGCCTACACCATGGATATCTACCATCCGGAAGCCCGCGCCTACATAAAACACTTTTTTGATGTGGTGCTCAACCATTGGGGCTATGATATGGTCAAACTGGATTTCCTCTACAGCCAGTGCATGTATCCCCGGGCGGGCAAATCCCGCGGACAGATCATGCGCGAGGCCATGGCGTTCCTGCGGGAATGCTGCGGCGATAAGCTGATTTTGGGCTGCGGCGTACACCACGGCGCCTCCTTCGGCTATATCGACGCCTGCCGCATCAGCTGCGACGTGGACCTGAAATACGGCGGCAAATTCTACAACAGGCTGCATGTAAACAACGAGATCCCCTCCGCGCAGAACGCCATCACCAACGCCATCTTCCGCCGCCATCTGGACGGCCGCGCCTTCTGCAATGATCCGGACGTGTTCTTCCTGCGCTACTCGAACCTGGATTTCACCATGGACCAGAAGCTGCTGCTGGCGGGTATCAACCACATCTGCGGCAACGTGCTGTTCGTCTCCGACAACGCGGAGGAATATACGGACAACGATATCCGTGTCGTGAAAGACGCCTTCGCCAAAACGGAGATCAAGGTGCTTTCCGCCTGTTATGTCACAGGCGAAGACGTGGAGCTGCGGCTGCTGAAGGACGACAGTGAGGTCACGCTGGCGTTCAATATGACGACGGGCGCCAGCAATATCCGGGAGATCATGGGCTGGTAAAGGCACTTTCCCACAAAAAACGGATATTTGTCACAAAAAAGACGTAAAACACGCTATTGGGTGTTGACTGCGCCGCATATAGTGTGTATAATGAAAATAAATTTATTTGATCAGTTTTTTTGCGGACGAGTTCCGCCGGGGGATTGACGGTATGAAAAAATATATCGCGTTGTTACTGACAGCGGTCATGCTGCTGGGCGTTGTGGTAACGCCTGCCGCAGCGACAGAATTGCCGGAGGTTGCCGTGGAGGAGGCGATTCCGGAAAATGATGCGCCTGCCCTGGCGCCCGACGCCGGCCATCGCGGCCTGCCGGAGGGCACGCCGGAGGTTACCTTTGTGACGCCCGCGGAGCATGAAACGGCCGAGGGCGGCAGCGACATGCCCGATTATACCGCGCCCATCAAATTCATCCGGAACATCAAAAAATTCCTGTACGACATCACCGGCTGGAGCATCTTCAAGGTGGAGACCTTCAACCTGACGGTGGACGACAACATTCAGGCCATCAACGACCGCCTCAACGAACAGTCCGGCATCAATTATGAGGACGCCTATACCAACGTGATCCAGACGAATCAGTACTCGGCGCTCATCAATAAGCTCTTCCACATCGACACCGTGGCCCTGCAGACGAAGATGAACGAGGAGGCCGCCCGGCTGATGGCCGACGGCCATCCGGTCAGATCCGTCATCACGCGGTTCACCTCCGTCTGGATGGGCGTGATCGACACCGCCTATGCCCGGCTGGAGCCGGTGGAGGGCCGCCCGGAACTGCTGCGTCTGATGTGCGAGATCGTCTACAAGGACGGCCGTACCGACGCGCTGCGTTCCGATATCTATTATAATATCGAAACCAACACCTTCACCAATTTAGAGGGCGACGCCGCGCTGCTGGGCTATCTGCTGGACGTGGAAGAGGGGTATTTGTTCACCGGCCGCAATATCTGGCAGCGGAAATTCGGCTTCTCCCCCATCTACGACTTTATCAGCTACGTCACCCCCTATTTCATGCAGTACACCACCCGCCGGCTGAAGTTTGACTACGCCGGAAAAGAATGGATGATCCAGCTGTGGAAGGGCCGCTATTTCATCACCAACGGCGGCGAGGTGGGCATTTACACCCGCCCACAGGGAACGCTCGGCTCCTTCTACCAGTGCGCCAGCGACGAGGACTGCCTGGATATGACGCTGGACGTCACCCGGGGCGACCTGCAGATTCTGCATATGCCCCTGCAGCACAACTGGTGGATCTCCGGTTACGCCTTCGACGACACCACCTACGCGGCGGACAGCCTGCGGATGGTTTCCACCGTCACCATGAAGGACGCGGAGATGCTGAACGCCTTTACGGCGGCACTGGACGCCCAGCCGGATATCGCCTATACAGTCGACGGGCTTGCTGTAACGTTGGTCTGGGGCTAATCCCCGCAGTACTCCCCTGTTTCTTTTTCCCCGGCAGATGAGACGATCGCTCTGCCGGGGATTATTTTTTCGTGAGGTGATAACGTGCGACAAGTGAAAAAATGGGTCAGCGGCCTCCTTGCCGCGGCGCTGCTCCTATGCGCCGCGTTCGGCGTTTACTGTTTGGATTATTACCGGATGGATGAACAAGCCGCACGGCTCTGCGCGGACGGCGCAATCTGTGAATCCTTTGATGATTATATGGTTTTCCGCGCGGAAAACTCCGACGCAGGACTTGTTTTTTACCCCGGCGGCAAGGTGGAATGCGGCGCCTACGCGCCCCTGATGGAGGCGCTGCGGGAACGTGGCGTGACCTGTGTGCTTTGTAAAATGCCCTTCAATCTGGCGGTGTTCAAAGGCAACGCCGCCGGGCACGCGCGGGAGCTGGCCGGTTCCGTCAAGCGGTGGTATATCGGCGGGCACTCTCTTGGCGGCGTGATGGCGGCGGATTACGCGGCAAAGCATCCCGCTTCCTTTGATGGGCTTGTGCTGCTGGCCTCCTATTCCCCCGCGGATCTTTCCCATAGCGGCCTGCGGGTCCTGTCCGTCTACGGCAGCAAAGACGGGGTATTGAACAGAAACGCCTACGAATCCCACCGGGACAATCTCCCCGCGGACAGCGGCGAGCTGGTGATCGCCGGGGGCTGCCACGCCTATTTCGGCTGCTACGGCCAACAGAAAAACGACGGCGTTCCTGCCATCTCCC
>CAMJYF010000005.1 GCA_946409885.1 uncultured Clostridia bacterium
GGCGCCGTGCTGCAGCCCTCATTTCACCTCCACCGCCACCACGGTGATATCGTCGTGGCGGCCGGTGGGGGAGTACTTCATCGCCTCGTCCGCGGCGGTTTCGGCCAGCTCACGGACGCTCTTTTTCTTCATGCGGCCGAACAGCTCCTTGAAATACTGCGGCGGCAGCACCCCCGCCCCGTCGGACATCAGCAGCACCCGGTCCCCGGCGCACAGGCGCGTTTCGGCCTGCGCCAGCTCCGCTTGCTTTAAGATGCCCAGCGGCAGCGAGGACCGCTCCACCATGGCGGTCCGCTCCATGGTCCGCACCACGGAGGCCGCCGCTCCGGCCTTGAAAAACCAGGTCTGTCCGTCCGAAAGGTCGATGCGCAGAATGTCCAGCGTGGCCAGCGTCTCCTCGGCGGAGCGGGTCATCAGCGCCGTGTTTACCGCCCTCACCGCGCAGTCCAGCGAAAACCCCGCCCGCACCAGCCGCGAGGTGAGGGTGCATACCAGGGCGGAATCCAGCGCCGCCCGTTTGCCCCGACCCATGCCGTCGCTGAGCACCACGTAATAGTTGCCCCTGCCGTCGTGAAAGCAGCGGCAGGTGTCGCCGCAGACGGTTTCCCCCGCGCCTACCCGCACCGCCGCGTGGGCCTCCGCGGAAAGCTCCGCCGCCTCCGCGAACCGCAGCAGCGTGCCCCGCTCCGCAAAGGGATCGGCCAGCGGGTCCAGAAAGGAAAGCCCCGTCTTTTCATACAGCCGCTCCGTCAGCGCCGTAAAATCCGGCGCGCGGGGCACCACGGAGCAAAGCGCCTCCACCGTGCTGCGGCCCCGGCCGTCGGAATAGGCCAGCACCGGGTCGGCGGTAAAGCCGAACTCCTCCAGCACCTCCCGGGCGGCGGAGGCGGTGTGGGGATCCGCCCTTTCCACGCCGGAAAGGCTGCGGGCCGCATCCTCCAGCACGGCGGAGGCCCCGGAAAACTGCACCGCCGCCAGCTCCTTGGTCTCCAGCAGCTCCTGCCGGGCCGTCAGGCGGGCGTTGTATTCGTACCACAGCCGGTTGAACGCGCCGCATACCGCCTTTTTCTCCCGGCAGACCAGCTGGAACCGCCGGGGCAGGTCCTCCTCCGCCAGACCGCCGTTCTTCCGCAGCAGCGCAAAGGCTTCCCGCAGGCTTTCCTCCGTGTACGTTCCGCTCCGCTCCCAGCAGACCTCCCTTTTGGCGCAGCCGTCGCAGACCTCCGTCTTTACCGTCCCGGGGATGTAGGCGGGGTCCGGCGTTTCCGTCTTTACCAGCAGGTCGGAGACCGCCTTTACCGTGGCCCCCACCTCCTTTACGGCCCTGGCGGCGGAGCGCAGGCGGAAGGTCATCAGGCTGCGCTGCTCCTGCGCTCCCCGGTCGCCCCGGGGCGGCAGCACCTCCGACAGGGCGGCCAGCAGCGCCTTTTTCGGCACCGCCAGAAACGCCGCGGCGGCCAGCGCCGTTTCAATGACGGAAACGGCGGCGGTGTCCGCGCTGCCCCGCAGCGTCAGCGCCAGCAGCTCCGCCGCGGCAAAACCGGCCGCCACGGCGTATTTGCCGTAGTCGCCGCACACGCCGCACACCAGCCCCGCCAGCGAGAACGCCGCCGGAAAAAAGGGCCGCCGGTCCCCCAGCGTCAGCCCCAGCGCCAGGCCGAAGCACACCCCCGCCATGGAGGGGGCCTGGGCCAGCCCGCACAGCGCCAGCAGCATAACGGTGAATCCCGCGGCGATGTGGGCCAGCGAAACGCCCGCCGCCGGCAGGCGCGTCAGCGACATCAGCAGCACGGTCTCCGCGAACAGCAGCGCGACGAAATCGGCGGTGGAAACGCACTTGGCCCCGCGCCCCAGTGAGGCGATGTGAAAGCCCCGGTAAAAGAAGCAGGCCCCCGCTGCCGCGATCACCGCCCCGCACAGGTCCACCAGCACCGCCGCCGCCCGCAGCGGCTGGGCGGCGGAGACGATCAGCGAGCACAGAAAGCCCGCGGCGAAGGTGGTGACGGTGAAAAGGTAGATCCGCCTGCCGGGTGTGAACATCCGCCCCGTTCCGATCTTGACAAAGCACAGCAGCGCCACCGCGCTGACGCCCCGCAGCGCCCCGGAAACATCCCGGAACACCAGGTACCCGGCCGCCGCGCCAAGCGACGCCGCCAGCGTGCAGCCCGCGTCCGCCCCGCCCGCAAAGCTCAGCCCGAAGGGCGCCAGCCCCCCGGCGAATTCCACCCCGCTGAACAGAAAGCCCAGGGCCGCGCAGACCGCCTGCCGGAGGACCGTCTTCCACAGTCCTCTCTTTTCCGCCGCCGCCGTTTCCAGCAGCCGTTGCACCGTTTCCAGCATTCCGCGCCCTCCGTTCCCTCGGTCAACAACCTTTTGTTCCCCCACTATAATATGCCCGGCGTGAAAAAAACGTCGCATCGCGGCGGAGGGAAGGAAAAATTTAACAGAACCGGCAAAACATAACTTGCCTTGCGGCTAAAAAATCCCTTGCAAATTGTCATGCCGTATTTTATAATATAATTTGATATATTGTAAAGCGATGCGGCCGGCGCAAAAACGCACCCGGCCGGAAAGAGCAGACGGATGAGCTACGAAAACGGAAAAGACAGCAGAGGGAGCGGCGCGCCGCGTCCCATGCGCAAGGACCGTTCCCAACGGGACGGCGACCCCGGCAGACCCGCCCCCCGGGACGACCTGGTGGTGGGCCGCAACGCCGTGCGGGAGGCCCTGCGGGCGGGCCGTCCGGCGGATTCCCTTCTGGTGCAGAAGGGGGAACGCGCCGGGGCGGTGCTGCCCCTTATCGCGGAGTGCCGCGAAAAAGGGGTTATCGTTAAAGAGGTGGACCAGAAGAAGCTGGATTTTATGTGCGGCCACGCGCACCATCAGGGCGTCATCCTTGTCACCGCGGCCCATGAGTACGCCACGGTGGAGGAGATCCTTGCCCGGGCGGAGGAAAAGGGCGAGCCGCCCTTTCTGGTGATCTGCGATTCTTTGGAGGACCCGCACAACCTGGGGGCCATCCTGCGCACCGCGGAGTGCTGCGGCGTGCACGGGGTCATCATCCCGGAGCGGCGCAGCGTCAGCCTTTCCGGCGTCGTCAGTAAAACCTCCGCCGGGGCGCTGGAATATGTGCCCGTGGCGCGGGTGACGAACCTGAACGCCGCCATCAAAGCGTTGAAAGAAAAAAATATCTGGGTGATCGCCGCCGATATGGACGGGGTCCCCTACCGGCAGGCGGATCTTTCCGGCGCCGTCGCGCTGGTGATCGGCTCCGAGGGCAGGGGCGTCAGCCGGCTGGTGAAAGAAAACTGCGACATGACCGTTTCCATCCCGATGAAGGGGAAAATCAATTCGCTGAACGCCTCCGTAGCGGCGGCGGTGCTGATGTTTGAGGCCGCCTTGCAACGGTAACGGGGCAGACCGGGGAATCAGGAGAGAGAGCATGAGCGAGTACAGAGACTTTTTGTCATATTTCAAATCCAAAAGAAAGGCGGACGCGGCCGGCGGAAAGGACGCGTCCGCGGAAGCCTCCGCGCCGGAAACGCCCGCGGCGGCGACGGAAGGCGCAGCGGCCCCGGAGGAGCGGCGGCCGGAACCGGAGGAGGAATTCACCCCCGCCGGGGAGCGTCAGATCAGAACGGGCGAGGCGGAGCCGATCCCCACGGAAACGGACGGACCGCGACCCTCCCCGGAGGCGGACGTAGAGACTCTGGCCGACCGGCTGGAGGCGGACGCCGCGCAGACGCGCGCCCATACGGGCTATACGGGCAAGATCGATACCGTCTCCGGCAACGCGGCCGCCACGGAAGGGGACGGCACAAGGGCGGTGGAGCCTTCGGTGTTTGAAACCTCCTTTGCCGCCCGGGGCGGCTTTCCCCCGGCGCCGGAGGAGGACGGGCGCACCCGCGCCATCTCCATGCCCGGTCCCTCCGCGCCCGCGGCGGGGGCCGACGACCAGCCCACCCGCGTCATCGGGCAGGAGGACAAAGCCTCCCTGATGGTGGAGATTGCCAAAAGCAGCGCGGAGGAAGCCGGCGAGGACCCGGAGCAGCTGCGGCTGGAGGGCTTTTTCAACAAGGAAGAAACCAAAAAAGCGGAGGACGAGCGGGAAGAAAAGGAGCTGCAGAAGGAGGTCCGCAAGACCCGTCAGCGGCTGATCGACGATTTCCACTTCTGGACCAAGGCGAAGACGGAGCCGGGCAAAAGCCCCGACGGCGTATACGGCGCCGACGGGGAAAAGGCCCCGCTGAAGCTGTTCGGCGGCCTGGCCGGGCGGTTCGAAGGCAAGGAGAGCGGCTTCCTGTCCTTCCGCTGCGAGGAATACAAGGATCCCAACGGCCACCGGGAGATGTTCAAAAAGATGATGGATATCCGCCGGTACACGCTGGCCAGGGCTGGCGCGGTGGCCCTGCTGGGGCTCATCCTGCTGATCATCAACATCGCCGCGTCGGTTTCCGCCGCAAAGCACAACGGCTTTTTCACCATCCTCGGCGGCAGTGACGCCGCCTATCTCACCACCAACCTGGCGTTTCTGGCGGCCGCCGCCCTGCTGACGGCGGGGGATCTGCGCAGCGGTGTCATCTCCCTGCTGCAGGGGCATCCCAAAACGGATACCTCCCTGGTGTTCATGCTGTCCGCGGCGCTGGTGCAGGTGATCGCCGCCTTCTTTACCAAACAGAATATCGAATCCGCGTTCCATATGATGACCGGCGCCTCGGTGCTGCTGTGCGCCCCGCTGCTGCTGGCCAAGACCTTCTATTATGACAGCGCGCGCCACTGCTTCAAGAGCATTGCCGCCAGCGGGGAAAAATCCTACCTGCGGACCCTGTCGGACCGGGGGCTGGTCGCCTCCGTACTGGCGGAATCCAACAGCGAGGACGCGCAGGTGGTCTACCCGGGGCGGACGCGCTTTATCAAAAACTTCATCAAACGGTGCCGCGCCTCCGCGGCGGGCGGTCAGATCTCCTCCCGCGTAACGCTGATCGCCGCCGGCGTGGCGTTCCTTACGGGCGTGCTGGCCATGATCGTCAAGCGCAACGTGATGTGGGGCCTTTCCGCCATGTGCTTCTCCTCCGCCATGGCCTTCCCGCTGGGGTGCGTCTTTTTCACCGGCTTTATGCTGGCCAGCGAAAACAAGTCCCTGTCCGTCAAATCCTCCTTCGTGCGCAGCTATTCTGACGCCCGCGACCTGGCCTCGGTGGACAACATCGTCCTGCGGGCGGAGGATCTGTTCAACGTGCAGATCACGGAAACGGTCTGCGCCACCAACGTCACCCAAAAGCAGGCGGAGTTCTGCGCCGCGCTGCTGACGCAAAAGGCCGGCGGCCTGCTGGAAAAGGCGTTCCGCGGGGCGGAGGGCCTGCAGATGGAAAAGCTGCCGGAGGTGGAGCAGTGCGCCTATGAGGACCGGCTGGGCTTCTCCGCGTGGATCAACGACTGCCGCGTGCTGCTGGGCTCCAACTCCTTCCTGGTCAACCACAACGTCAGAATGCCGGATGAAAGCGGCGTGCTGAACTTTATCGATACCGAAAACAAGCCGATCTATCTTGCCATCGAGGGGCACTTCACCGCCATGTTCTCCGCGCGGTACACCTGCGCCTCCGAATATGTGAAGTGCCTGAAGCCGCTGGCGGAAAACGGCGCCAATATCCTGATCGTTTCCACCGACCCGAACATCACGGACGGCTTTGCGGAGCAGCTGCTGGGGCTGCCCGCCGATTCCGTCAGGGTCATCAGCAAAAAGGCCGCCGACCGGCTGACCGTCCACCAGAATACCGTTACCGACGCGGAGGATACGGGCATCGTGTTCACCCAGGACCCGGAGACCCTCTGCCGCTGTGCCTATTCCGCCGTCAAGCTGGACAAGCTGAAAAAGCTGTCCAAGCTGATCTGTGAGATCTGCTGCTGTTCCTGCGTGGCGCTGGGCGCCGTGCTGGCCCTTCTGGGCACGGTTTCCGCTGTGTCCGGCTGGCTGGCGCTGGTCATGCAGGCATTGGGCATGGCCCTGTGCTTCTTCCTGCCGCCGCTGCTGACCGCCTCCTCCCTGCCGGCGTTCCGCAAATCCGCCGTGCGCCCGGTGCCGGTGGGCGAAGCCGTCACCCCGGAGGATTACCCCGCCCGCCCGCAGAAGATAGAGGACGAGGAGGAGCCGGAGGAACCGGAAACAGACGGGGCGGAGACCGACGACGCCGACGTGAAGATCGCGCCGGAGGGCGGCAAAAAGCGCCGCTTCGGCAAGGCCTTCTCCGCGCTGCGGCTGAGCGACAAGGATTTTGAGGACTACGACAGCGACGACGGCGACGACGATGACGGCGGATTTGACGAACCGCCCCGCCACGGCCGCTTCTCCTCGGCGCTGAAATCCCGCCTGAGCAGGCGCGGCGCGGAAGAGGAAGAACCCTATGGCGAGGACGATGAGTACGACTATACGGATGCGCCGGAGCAGCCCGCGCGGCCCCGCAGAGGCGCGGGGGTGCAGATCCCCGAAAACCCGGACGATATCCATCTCTCCACGGAAGAGCTGCTGCAAAGCCCCTTCTTTGACGATGAGCGGGAAGGCGCGGAACAGCGCGCCCCCTCGCCCGTGAACGAATACGAGGAGGAAGAGGACGGCGACTTCGACGGATACGAAGATCCCTACGACGGGGACGAAGAGGACGAGGGCGCTTTCCGGGACGGCCTGCTGACCAGGCTGCGCGGCGGCCGCAAAAACGGCTCCCGCCGCGTGAAAACCCGGGGCGGCCGGCAGAACGGGCCCCTCCCCGGCGCGCTGTCGGATAAGATGAAGGAGCTCTCCTCCCGCCTGCCCTTCGGCGGCCAGAATGAGGACGACGGGGATTACTGGGAGGACGACGAGGACGAGGAAGACCTGGAAGAGGTGGACGTTTCCGAAGAAAGCCCCACCTTCCTCACCTCCTCCACACCCGCCGCTCCCGCGCCCTCCTCCGGCAGACCCCGCCGGGAGGCCGCCGCGCCGGAAGGCCCCGTCTCCCCGCGTCCCTCCATCCTGTCCTTCGCCCACGCGGATCCCGCCCCGCCGAAATATGAGCTGGGCAAGACGGACGAGTACGATTTCCTTAACGTGAAATTCGAGCCCCCCGCCGTCAATCCGCTGGATTATTACAACGACGCCTATTTCCGGCGCTATGAAACGCCGGAAGCCCCCGCTTCCCCGGCGGAGGACCCCACTTCCGGCGGAGCCGACGCCCCCGCCCCCGGCGCGGAGGAAAAGAAAATGCCCGCCGGAAAGCGCAGGATCAAGGCCGGCCGGCGCTCCTGAGTACCGCAGGCGGCGCGTCAAAAAAACAATACAGACCCCCGGCGAATTTTCCGGGGGCCTTTTTTGAAACGAAAGCCGGTCCGCGGGACCGGGCAGAAGAGGTAGCTCCATGAAATTTATCGTTATGTCCGATATCCACTATATCTCCCGCCGCATGATGCTGGAGGGCACGCCGGAGCATATCCGTATGCAGCCCGCCGTGTGCGAGCAGGCGCTGCGGCAGGCCGCCGCTGTGGAGGGGGCCGACGTGATCCTGCTCACCGGAGACCTGACCGACCGGGGCGACCGCCCCAGCCACGAGGATCTGATCGACCTGCTGCGGCAGCTGAAGGCGCGGGGCAAACGGGTGTACGTGACCACCGCCACCCACGATTTCAATCATTACAAGGCTTACCAGCGTAAATATGGCGATACAAAGGCGGTATTCCGGGAAAGCCCCTGGGACCTTCCCTATTTTGATAAGGAGACCGCCGTTTATAAGGACCTGGTGACGGACGCCTGCAAGGACATGACGGAGGAGGAGTGTACCCCCGCGCTGGAGGAGGTCTGCACCCCGCAGGAGCTGTGGGAGCTGTACCGGGAGTTCGGCCGGGACGACGCGTTTTCGGTGTGTGAAGAGGCCTTCTCCTACTGCGTGGCGCTGGCGGACGATCTCTGGTGCCTGATGCTGAACGACAACTTCCGCAACGAGGAGGCCATGCACAACGTCAGCGTCACCTATCCGCCCGTCTGCCTGCGGTGGATCCGCTCGCTGGTCAGGCGGGCGGCGGCGGAGGGCAAAACGCTGATTGCCTGCACCCACCACCCGCTGCTGCCCCCGGTCCCGGCCTACAAGGTCGGCGCGGGCGACCGGGACATGCGCCGCCCGGAGGTGGGCCATCTGCTGGCGGATATCGGCGTAACGCTGGTGTTTACCGGTCACACCCACTTTGCGGACGTGGGCTTTCTGCGGTCCCGCCGGGGCCATCTGCTGTGCGATATCTCCACCCCCTCCGTGCGGTTCTACCCGCCCCGCTTCCGGGTGGCGGAGCTGGAACCGGGCACCACGGTCCTCCGCAGCCATACGGTCCCCGTGGCGCTGCCGGAGGGCGTTGCCGTGCCGGACGCCTCCCTGACGGATTACTACCGCCGCGTCATGTACGAGGAATACGCGCGGAAGGCGCAAAACCTGCCCTTCCCGCTGAAAAAGCTTGTGCCGGAGCTGCGGGTAAAGCACCTGCGGGCCATCGTGAAAAACGCCTCCGGCCTGTCGGAGGCGGCGTTTGCGGCCATCAACGAAAAAAAGGTCTTCGACCTCATCATGGATCTGGCCTTCAACATGATGGCCGGGGACGGGCAGTATACGCCGGATACGCCGGAATACCGCTTTCTGATGGGTCTTGCCGCCGTGTGCGACAGTCTCATCGACGCGCAGCCCTTCTACGATCTGCGCGGCAAAACGCTGAAGGGCTATTCCGTGCGGGAGATCATCGAGCCCATGCTGTGCAACCGGTACGTGCCGGATAACGACGCGGCGTTCGATTACACCAAAGTTCCCGCACCCGCCTGGCCGGAGGCCGCCTTTACCAGCCGCGCCGGTGACTGCGTGATGGCCGCCCTGTGCCTGCTGGCCATCCCCCTCTCCCACCTTCTCCCCACCGCCGTCACCCTCGCCCTCCCCGCCGCCACCCTGCTGCACAAGCGCAAACTGGCCAAACACCCGCCCCGGCCGGAGCGGTATTATCGCGCCGGAAAGTAAGAAACGGTGCATCCCTCACCGCGCGTCAATTCTTTGACAATCCATAAAAGGAGAGTGATATCCGTTACAGTGTCCCCCCGCATTTTCCATTGGTTCAGCATACTGAGAAGCAGAAGCTCTGATTCGCATCAAAGCATCAATGAAAAAGGAGACCGGTTATGAAAAAGCTCATTGCATTTCTATTGGCATTGATTATGGCGGCGACGTCTATTCCTCTTGTCGGTATTGTTTCTCTGGCAGCCCAAACCGATCCCGCCCAGCAGAGGGCGGCGGAGGTGTTCTCAGTGGGGAACGTGGTCAAATTCGGCAGGTTCCCCCAGTGGAGGGTGACAAAGAAATCGACAGTCGGTTTTTTAAAGCAGCTGGCCGATTCGGATTTTACCGATAACAGAGTAACATTGATCGATGGTAAAACGTATTACCGAAAGGGAAAGAATTTTTTTTACCAGTCCTATATCGATTGGATCATTGTCGGGGAAACAGACAACAGCTATCTGCTTCTCTCTAAAAGCATACTGGATTGGCGTGCCTTCGGGGGAGGTTTTTGGCATGAGTCTGCCATCAGGGATTGGCTGAACGGGGAGTTCTATCAGTACTCTTTCTCTGAAGAAGAAAAAAAAGAGATCGTAACGACAGCCAACCTCACGTATTACCATCCGTATGAAGACGCGTATATCAATCGCAAGGATCCCTACGATGTAGCAACGGAGGATAACGTTTTTCTGTTGGACAGGGATCAGGCGGAAGCTTTGCCGCTTGAGGAAAGGATGGCTGCCGGAACGGAATTCTGCGGACAGAATGGGGTCGTTTCCCGCTGGTATGTGCGCGGACCCGCCCGTTGGAATTACGGCAGCCTTCAGGAGAGATTCATTGAACCAAACGGTGAGGTCGGCGCATGGTACGGTACCTGGTCTTACGGAATCAGACCCGCCGTCAAGGTGAATAAGGATTATATCATCCGTTCGCAGAGCGGGATACCGGCGGACGAGATGAGCGAGCTGATAGATGATTTCGGAACCGACAGCGATTATGAGGCTGACGTCAGTTTCAGTAATGATGCCCATATCAATAAAAAAACGAATTCTGTATACGTCAGATTCTCCCGCAGTATGTTCAGCGCAAGGTCCAATCGGGAGTATTATCATCCTCTGGCACGGTTCTGCGCCGCTTTTGCCATGCTGGGGTATAAGGATTATGTGAACGGTATTTTACAGGAATTCGGGTTTGAGGTATTGTTTTGGGAACCCGACGCCAAGCGTGATTCCGTCAACACTTTTATCGCCGCTAAAACGATCACGGTCAACGAGCAGAAGAGAAACCTGATTTTTGTCGGTACCATCGGGTCCAACAAGGATCAGTGGTATTCCGATTTTGATCCTCGCGGGAAGGACCGGATTGAAAACGGAAAAAAGGGATATGCCGGAAACGGGGAACTGGATAAAGTACACCTTGGTTTTGCCGATGCGCGTGAGTATGCGTATCAAAAGCTGAAGGAGCAGATAAGCTTATACGGTCTTGACGCAATGCCGGAAAATAACATTTTCCTGTTTACGGGGCACAGCAGAGGCGCGGCGGCCGCCAACATTCTGGCGGCAAAGGTGATCAACGAAGGAAAATGGGTCAGGGAAGACAGCGTGTTCGCCTATACTTTTGCAACGCCGAACGCGGTGAACGCCAAAGAGATCACCGGTATCCACGGCATGAAATATCAGTCGATTTTCAATATATTGAATCCCGAGGATTTTGTTACAAAGGTCATGCTGAAGGGCTGGGGGTACGACCGTTACGGCAGGGATATTGTTCTGCCGAGCGTTACCAATACGCCGTGGAACGAATATCAGGATCTGTTGCGGCGCATGAATATCGAATACCGGTCTTATAAAGAAGGGGCGGAATATGCGCCTTACCCGCTGGGCGAAGCGAATACCTGGGGTATGGTCAGTCTGATGAATCAGAACGTCCCGACGGTTGACGCGTTTTATAAAAAACCGTTCTTCTATCTGAATGTGATGCTTCTTCTTGAGCCGCCCTATGTGTTTTTTACCAATACGGTAATAAGTGTAATGGCGTCGTTGGATAAGGATTTATCCTTCAACAAAGCATATGGAATGGGGTCTGGCATCACCCAGATGGCGGGTGTTCTGGGAAATCCTGCCGCCGTTTTTTACGGGTCGTTTCTTCGTTATTTCCTTGGTTTTTCGCTGAATGAGCTGATCTCTTACGATAAATTTGTAAACGGGGGATTGAAAAACCTGCTGTATTTCGGGAACGCGCACACGGCGGAAACGTACTGCGCTTACGTGCAATCGATGAGTGAAGAAGAGCTTGTCAATACGCAGAGGGCAAGCAAAATCGGGGCGGTGAACTGCCCTGTCGACGTGGAGATTTTCGACAGCAAAACCGGCGAGCTTGTCGGCAGGATCAAAGATAACCGGGTAGATGAAGAAATCGCGGCAAAGGAGAATGCCGTCGTCATGTTCGTGGAAGGGGATGAAAAACGCTTCTGGCTGCCCTCCGGCGGGGACTATAAAGTGGTTCTGACCGGAAACGACAGCGGAAAAATGGATTATACCGTTTCCTCCGTTGAGGGGGGCGATGAAACGACGGAGAGACTCAACTATTATGATGTTGCCGTCTCAACGGGTGTTTCGCTGACGGAAGAAATAGGTTCGGCGCTTTTGGATTCCAGGCTTCTGGACGCCGCGGGAAAGGAGATTACGCCTGATGAAGTGATTACGGACGCGTCTGAGGCGAAAGCCAACGTGACGGTGACGACAGAAGGCAGCGGCGAGGTCAAAGGCGTGGGTGAGTATATCCGGGGCGACTATGTCACTCTGACGGCGCGCGCGATGTGCAGCGACTTCCTGGGATGGTACGACGGAGAAACGCTCGTCTCTTCTGAAGCAGAATATCGGTTTAAAGCGCTCGGCAACGTCACTCTTGCGGCAAAATTTACCGAGGGCAGCCATGCGTTTGAAGAGGTGACGGAGGAAGCGACATGTATGGTTGGCGGTTACACAGCCAACCGGTGTGCCAACTGCGGTTTGACGAATATCCTGAAGGAAACGAAACCTCTCGGTCACAAAACCGTTTTCAACAGAGGACAGCAGCCGACGTGTACCGAGAACGGCTGGAAGGATTATTACACCTGTTCCAGATGTGAATATACCACCTATACGGAAATCCCCGCAACAGGACATGACTTCGGGGAATGGACGGTTGTCAAGACTCCTACCGCGGCGGAGGCGGGGATAGAGGAACGAACCTGTGCCGTGTGTAAAGAGAAAGAAACCAGAGCTGTTCCGGAGCTGACCCCGGAAAAGCCCGCCTATACCCCCGGCGACGTGGACGGGGACGGGGAGGTCGCCTCCGGCGACGCGCGGCTGGCGCTGCGGGCCAGCGTAAAGCTGGAAAGCTATGCACCCGGCTCCGCCCCCTTCCTTGCCGCGGACGCGGACGGCAACGGCGTCATCGAATCCTCCGACGCCCGGCTCATCCTGCGGGCCAGCGTGAAGCTGGAAACGCTTCCCGCCAAGCCCTGAGCCTTTCGCAACATACAAAACACGAAAACCCCGGCGGGAAGGCGAAGCAGCCCTCCCCGCCGGGGAAATTTTATCGGACGTCTGATAGGATTACAGTAGGGGCGGGCACCGACCGCCCGCATTCCCTGACACGGACCTTGTAGGGGCGGGCACCGACCGCCCGCAACGGGCACCGACCGCCCGCAACCGCCCTCGCATGGAAAGAGGTACAGATGATTACGGTGACGGGCGGTCATGCCCGCCCCTACAGGGTTGCCGATTGGGGTGTTCCGTCGCGCCGCCGCCTTACGGTTCGGCGCTTTCCAGCGGGAAGGTGATCTCCCAGTCTCCCACCAGGGGGCCGTTGTTGGCGGTGGTGAAATCGCCGTGGACGGTATAGTCCGCCAGCGCCTCCTCCGGGATGGCAAAGAGGTATTCCTGCACGCTGTCGTTGTTGCCCCTGCCGTTATCCAGATGGCCCTCCGCCCAGAAGGATTCGGAAAGGACCGGCTGAAGCTGTTCCCCCGCGGCGTTTTCCAGCCACAAAAAGCCGTGGTTGTCCGTGGCGAGGATATCCGCAAAACGGATCTGCACCCGCAGGTGGCCGTCCGTGTAGCCCGCCGCGGTCAGGGTCACGCCCTCCGTCAGCTCCGTTTGCAGGGCGGGGTCGGCGACCATCACGCTGCCCAGCTGGCGCAGCGTGTGTTCGGAAATGCGGTCCTCTATGCCGGGGGTGTCCGCGTAGCTGCCGCCCCGGTATTCCACGTTGGAGGTCATTGCCGGGGTTCTTGTCACGGAAGCGGGCGCCAGCGGCAGGGTCAGGTCGTCGAGGTGCCGCTTGCTCAGCAGCAGCTCATGCACGGAAAAGGTCGCCTTTTTGCCCTGGTAGGCCTTGCCGCCCATGTTCTGCTGCGTCACCGTATACACCGCCACGCCCGTCTGCGGGTCGTAGCCTTCCATCCGGCAGGTGCCGGAGGTGTCGTAGGGGGTGCGCAGCAGATAGCTGTCGAACAGGTCCGTGGTGGCGTCGATGCGGTCGCCCTCCAGATCCTTGAAGGCCACCAGCATCACCGCCGTGTCGCCCTTGATCTCGGCGGAGATCACCTCCATCTGAATGCCCTGTTTCACGTCGGAGCGGCGCACCGGCTTCATCTGCTGCGCCAGCCCCGGGGCCACCGCGTACAGCAGCTCATAGGCGGGTTTGGATACGGGCGCGGCCCCCACGGGGACGGCGCACAGCAGCAGCACGGCCAGCGCCGCCGCCAGCGCGATGATTTTTTTCGGGGTCAGCTTCACCCGGCGGCCGGTCTTCGCCGCGTCAATGTCCTCTTCCTTTACGTCGTTCAACGCGAACAGCAGGTCTTCGGTTTTCACAGGTCAAATCCTCCTTCGGTCAGTTCCTCTTTCAGTTGGCGGCGCAGGCGGAATAGCAGGGAGGTCACCTTGGCCTCGCTGCAGCCCGTCGCCCCGGCAATGGCCGGTACCGATTCAAAATACCAGTACCGCAGCAGGAACACCCGCCGCTTGGCCGGGGACAGCCGGTGGACGAAATCCCGCAGCAGGTCCCGTAGGGCGTGGGCGTCCGCGGCGCTTTCGGCGGTGTCGCCGCCGGGGAGGCACTCGCTCAGCTCCTCGTACACGGCGGCGGATTCCCCTCCGCCCCGTTTCTGCGCCCCGTCGAACCGCGCCCGCTTCAGCGCCAGGTTGCGGGTCAGTTTGCCCAGGTACGCCCGCAGGCACCGGGGCTGCGCCGGGGGAATGGCGCGCCACGCCGCGTGCAGGGCGTCGTTGACGGTCTCCTCCGCGTCCTCCCGGCTGCCCAGCACGTTGTACGCCACCGCGTAGCAGTAGCCGCCGTAGGTCTTTTCCAGCTCCCGCAGAACGGCGTCGTCCCGCTCCGTCAGCCCGGCGATCAGTTCTCTGTCCTCCACCGCTGCCGCTCCTTTCTGAAAGTGTTTTCACTTCTACAGATCCCTTTTTCCGGGGATCCCTTTCGTTTCCGGGGGATTTTTTTCTTTACATCGGCCTGGTTTTTGTTATAATGGGATAGGAGTCAATATTTTGTGATGAATCAGAAGAAGGGGTAAGCATTATGAACGAAAAACGATTCTCCGCGGGCTTTCGCACCGTGGAACACAGGGCGGATCTCTGCGTGGTGGGCGGCGGTCTGGCCGGGCTTTGCGCGGCGGTGGCGGCGGCGCGTCACGGCGCAAGGGTCGTGCTGATGCAGGACCGTCCCATGCCCGGCGGCAACGCCTCCAGCGAGATCCGCATGTGGGTCTGCGGCGCCCAGGGGGATAACTCACGCGAGACCGGCATTCTGGAGGAGCTGATGCTGGAAAACCTCTACCGCAACCCGGACCGCAACTACTCCGTGTGGGACGGCATTCTGTACGCCGCGGCGGCGTACCAGCCGGGGCTGGAGCTGCTGCTGAACTGCTCCTGCATGGATTGTGAGACGGAAGCGCAGACCATCCGCTCCGTGACGGGCTGGCAGACCACCACCCAGACTTATCACAGGGTGCGGGCCCCGCTGTTCGCGGATTGCTCCGGCGACAGTGTGCTGGCCCCGCTGACCGGCGCGGCCTTCCGCTGGGGGCGGGAAAGCCGGGCGGAATTTGACGAGGACATTGCCCCAGCCGTCGCCGACCGCAAGACCATGGGCATGAGCTGCATGCTGCAGGCGCGGGAGGAGACCCGCCCCTCCGCCTTTACCCCGCCGCCCTGGGCGTATCACTTTACCAAAGAGGACCTGCCCCACCGGGTGCCGGATCTGACCCAGCCCGCCGAAAACTTCTGGTATCTGGAGCTGGGCGGCGACCGGGATTCGATCGCCGATACGGAGGACCTGCGGGACGAGCTGCTGCGGGTGGCCTACGGCATATGGGATTTCCTCAAAAACGACCCCGAAAACCGGGAGCGCAACCGGAGCTGGCGGCTGGACTGGGTGGGCATTCTGCCCGGCAAGCGGGAAAGCCGCCGCTATGAGGGCGATTACCTGCTGACCCAGCGGGACGTGCAGGCCGGAGGGCCCTTTGCGGACGCGGTGGCCTACGGGGGCTGGCCGCTGGACGACCACGACCCGGCGGGTTTCCGTTCCAAAGGCAGGCCCAACGTCTCCATTCCCGTTCCCGCGCCCTACGGCATCCCGTACCGCTGCCTGTATTCCCGCAATATCGACAACCTGCTGTTCGCGGGGCGCAATATCTCCGTCACCCACGCCGCCATGAGCTCCACCCGGGTCATGGCCACCTGCGCCCTGCTGGGGCAGGCCGTGGGCACCGCCGCCGCCATCGCCGCCCGGGAGGGCCTTTCCCCCCGGGGCGTGTACGAAAGCCGTCTGGGGGAATTGCAGCAGGCGCTGATGGAGGACGACTGCTGGCTGCCCGGCCGCAAAAGGGCCGTCCCTCCGCTGACGGAGAACGCGCTGCTGGTCTGCCCCGCGCCGGAGGCGGAAAACCTGCGCAACGGATACGACCGGCCGGAGCGCGGGCAGGACAACGGCGTGACCGTGCCCAAGGGGACCGTGATCGCCTATCGCTTCGCTTCCCCCGCCGCGGTGGAGCGGGTGCGTATCGTGTTCGACAGCGACCTGAACCGCGCCACCCTGCCGGAGCGGGAACGCCGCCTGAACCGCAACATGCCCCACAACCGCCATCTGGACGCCCCGGAGCTGTATGTGCCCCGGACCATGGTCCGCGCCTACCGGGTGGAGGGCGTGACCCCTGAGGGAGAAACCGTGACGCTGGCGGAGGAGACGGAAAACTACCGCCGCCTGCGGCAGATCGACGCGCGGGGGATCTTTACGGAGGTGCGGCTCGTCCCGCTGGAAACCTGGGGCAGCGAACAGTGCCGCCTGTTCTCCTTCGACGTCAGCGGCCGCCCCGCCGCGATGCTGTAATAACGCGTCCCGTCCCGTTTTACCAAAAACAACAGCGGCCCGCCTGCAAAGACGCAGGCAGGGCCGTTTTAACATTCCTTCTATCCGGTTTATTCCCGCGCTTCCAGCAGGGCCAGAATATCCCCCACGGTTTTTACGGTGGGCAGCTGGCTGTCGGGCAGGGAGACGTGATACTCCCGTTCCACAGCCACGGCGATATTCATCAGATCAAAGGAGGTGGCCCCGATGTCGTTGCGCAGGGAGGCTTCTTCCGTCACGTCCTCCGGGTCGATTTCCACATAGTCGCAGATGATCTCTCTCAGTTTTTCCAGCATTTAAATTTCCTCCATGATCTGCCCCAGGGTCTTTTCGGGGGATCCGATCCCTTTCAGGATGGTTTTTACCGCCCCGTCGTGAAAGGCCCGTACCTCGCCTTCTGTGTAAATGTGGGTGCGGTAGATGTAGGATATCACGTAGCAGCCGGTGGCGGGGTCTTTGGTGGCCAGCGTGTACACCGGTATCACGTAGTGGCCGATGCTGTAGCCGGTGTAGGCGTAGGGCCTGCCCCCCAGGGTGTTCTCCGCCAGGGGCAGATAGGAGAACATCATGCTGTTGGCGGATTGCAGCAGCGTCAGGCGGAACCGCTTCAGCTCGCTTTCCCGTATGCGCAGATAGGGCACGTCGGAATGACGGAACAGAAACGCCTGTGTTTCGGCCAG
>CAMJYF010000006.1 GCA_946409885.1 uncultured Clostridia bacterium
CGGCGAATTTGACGAGCAGCCCCGCGTGGACTACATGACCGAGCAGCTGAGCTCCATCGTGGGCATGATCTTCAACGAGGACGGCACCGTCAAGGACGGCCTGCTGAACACCTACACGGTCACCTTTACCCTCCGTGACGGTACCGTGACAACCTACGCCGATAAGGTCAAGGGCGACGTGGTCGCCGTGCCCGCCGCGCCCGCCACGGCGGACGGCTACAACTTCGAGGGCTGGGCGCTGGAAGGCTCCACCGCCATCGACCTGAGCAAGGACGCCGCCACCTATACGGTCGCCGGCAACGCCGCCTTTACTGCGGCGTACAGCGACGCTCCCATCAGTTACGTCATCACCTGGATCGTGGACGGCGCGGAAAGCACCTCCACCGTGGAACACGGCCAACTTCCCGCCTTTACCGGCAGCACGGAAAAGGCCGACGACGACCTTTACGCCTACACCTTCACCGGCTGGCAGCCCGCCATCGTTGCCGCGGAAGACGTGGCCACTTACACCGCGCAGTATTCCAAGGTTTACAACGACGCCGTTCAGGCCAGGATCGACGAAGCGCAGGAGATCATTGACGATCATTCCGGCGAGTATGAAGACGACTTCATCGCCGACCTGCGGGACGCGCTGGATACCCTTGACGACAATGCCAGGACCGACGACGAAAAGAAAGCCGCCCTGGACGATCTGAAAGACCTGATCGACAGCAAGGACGACAGCAAGCTTGTCCCGGTGGATACCGCCGCGCTGGCGGACGCCATTGCCGCCGCCAACGCCGTTGTGAACGATCCGGCCTCCGCCGTTCTCTACACGCCGGAAGCCCTTGCCGGGCTGGCCGACGCCATCGCCGCCGCGCAGCAGTATCTGGATGATACGGCCGGTACCTCCGTCCCCGCCGACGAGCTGGCCGCCAAACAGCAGGAGATCGCCGATAAGACCGCCGCGTTGAACGACGCGGTGAACGGTCTGGAGAAGAATCCCGCCGACTACACCGAGTACAACGCCCTGCGCGACAAGCTGGAAGCGCTGAAGGACAACGACGCGCTGACCGACGAGCTGAAGGCCGCCGTCAATGAGCGCTATCACAACCCGCTGCCCGACGATCTGAAGATCGACCAGCAGCAGACCGTGGACGACGAAGTGGCCGCCATCAAGGCGGTGCTGGATCAGATCCTGGAAAAGGACGGCGACGACTACACCGATACCGTCAAGGACAGCGCGCTGGCCCACTTCACCGTCACCTTTAAGTGGAAGACCAGCGACGGCGAGCAGACCGCCGCACAGACGGTCGCCAAACACGCTGCCGCCGCCGCGCCGGAGGTGCCCGCCTGCTACCACACCGACAACGCCGCCTCCCACTATCTCTTCAGCAAGTGGGATAAGGCCTTTGCCGACGTCACCGCCGACCTGACCGTGAACGCGAAGTACACGGCGCAGGCCCACAGCGGCACATGGACCGTCGTCACCGCTCCCACGGAGGAAGCGGAAGGCCTCGCCTCCATGACCTGCTCCGTCTGCGAGGCTCCGTTCACCAGGGCCATCCCCGCCTTTAATGAGAACAGCAGCCAGTACCGCGGCGTTGTGACCAAACCCGCCACCTGCCAGGAGGAAGGCGTAAAGACCTACACCTGGGTGGGCAGCGACGAGGTGACCTTCACCCGGCCCATTCCGAAGACCGAACATCAGTGGGGCGCGTGGGTCGTCACCATCCCCGCCACTGACGAAAGCGACGGCGTCGCGGAACGCACCTGCGCCGTCTGCGGCGAAACGGAAACCGATACCGCCGTCAACGTGTCCGAGGGCACTGTCACCGAGGTCAAGTTCAACAACATCGGCAAAATGCACTATGTGATCGATCTGGGCAACGGCGAGACCTATACCGTCTATAACTCCTCCACCGTCATGTGGAATTCCAACCGGGCCATGAAGTTCACGGTGTACACCTACGCCACCTTCAACTATCCCGATTACATCGTCTATGCCGACGGCCAGGCGCTCACCCCCGACGCGGACGGCGTCTACACCATCCCCGCCTCCGGCGGCAGAGTGGTCGTGTCCGTGGCCGGCGCCGTGAAGGATGACAGCGCCCCCAGCGGCAAGCTCTCCTTCTGGGAGCTGCTGATCCGCTTCTTCCAAAAGATCGTCGCGTTCTTCACCTCCGCCTTCGGCAAGAACGCGGGCTGACGGCAGTTTCCCCGTTCTCCCCGACCGTCTGCCGTAGCAAGACAAACAAACGCCCCTCGGACAAAAACCGAAGGGGCGTTTTTCATACGGCAGTTTGTTCACTGCGGAAATTGGAGCAGCCCGGCTGATCCCGCTTTGCTTTTTACGGATGTGCCCCGGCTTCAGCTGCCGGGGGGAGGGCTTTGCGTCTTTGGCCCCCTTGCGTATACCAGCAGCAGCGGTCGGCTGCCTGCCGGTACCGTTTCAGTCAGGCGGTAACCGGCGGCGGCGTAGGGGGCGATCTCCTCCTCCCGGGTGGACGCGTCAAAAATGACGCGGTCCACCGGCTCGCCCGCCGGGTCGTGGTAAAAGGTTTCGTACAGGGTTTGGTGCCGGGCCAGGTGGGCGACAAGCCCCGTGGTGCAGGCGACGGCTTCCTCCGCCGGAACGGCCCGCAGCGCCGTCTCCATGGCGGCGTAGGCCTCCCGGTTGACGGCGTACACGGTGATATGCTCCACAAGCCTTGGCAGCGTGTGCTGCCAGGAGAACAGCAGACAGGCCGCGGCGGCCGCGGAAACGGCCAGCCGGGCGGTCGCCGGCTTCATTTCCGCCGCGTTGAGAACGCTGAGGTACAGCAGAAACGCCACGGACCCGAAGGAATACTGAAAGCCGATCTCATACTGGTAGCGGTACAGGGTCAGCAGGTTCACCAGCGCCGTCGGCAGCAGCAACAGCAGGCGGGAGGGTCGTCTGGCGCACAGGGGCAGAAAGCCCAGCGGAACCAGCAATTGCAGCGCGTACCGCAGCTTGCCCTCGTGGCCGCCGTCCGCCTCCGCAAACAGCTGCGTCAGCGCGTAGGCCGGGTTGCGCAGCGCGTTCTGCACGGCTTCCCACAGGCCGCCGTCCGCCGCGATAAAGTTGTCGTAGCGGCTGCTCATCACGCCCTCGCCGTATCGGGTCAGCAGTTTTACGGACAGTAAAAACCACGCCAGCGACAGCGCCAGCAGCCCTGCGCCGGGGGCAGGCTGCCGCCGGTCCAGCAGTAAAAACAGGGCGAAAAAGGCCACGTACACCGCCGCGTCCTCCTTTACCGCCAGCACGGCCGCGGCCACCGCCACGGCGGGGAGGTACTTTTTCCGTTCCGCGCAGAGGAACAGCCACAGCAGCAGCGGCAGCAGAAAGCAGTTTTCGTGAAAGTCGTATTCCGTGCCGCCCGTCACCGCCGGGTGGAAGAGGGCGATCCCCGTGAACAGCGCCGTTTTTACGGGGGAAAAGCCCCGGTCCCGGCACAGCAGCGCCATGGGGACGGCGGCGGAGGCCAGAATAACCGCCTGCGCGACCTGCAGGGTGACGGGGGAGGGGAAGGCCATATATGCGGGCAGCAGCGCGTAGAGGATAGGGGAGAGGTGTACGGCGAAGTGGGACAGCAGCCGGTCCCGCTCGCAGGTGGTCACGGGCAGGCCGGTGCGCCGCAGCCCCTCGAACAACTGCGCGAAAATGCCGAAATCGAAGTTGGGCGCACGGAAGGTCAGGTACCGCAGCGTCCCCGTGCCGCCCACCAGCAACACAAACGCCAGCGCCAGAAGACCCCCCAGCAGCACCGATTTCTTCCGGGTCAGCGCAAAGGGCTTTGCCCCGCGCTTTTGCCATACAAAGGCCAGCAGCAGCGCCCACAGGCCGCACAGCGCCAGCCAGTAGAACGGGTCCGGGCAGGCGGGCAGGGTGATGGCGCAGTACCCGCCGAAGCAGCCGCACAGCAGACGGGTCAGCGCCGTTGCCGGCGGCGTTTTGCCCCGCCGTTCCGCCAGGTTCCGGGTGATGAGGCACAACAGCAGCCCCAGCGTGAACAGCAGTGGGAACAGGCGGAAATCACCGGCGGCAAAGGGCGCCAGCGCCGTAAAGTCGCCGAATATACCCACGGTCAGGATTTTCAGAAGGGCCGCCGTGAAGCACCAGGCGGCCAGGGCAGAGAGGACGCACCCTTCCAGGACGGCGCGGTATCGCGCCGTCAGCCTTTGGCAGAATCCCTTTTTCATGGCGGTTATCCGGCCTCCCTCAGGGCGGCCCGCAGGCGGGCAAGGGAATAGACCGTCTGCGGGGCGGCGATGCGTTCATAAAGCCCGTCAAGCCCCGCCACGGCCTCCTCCGCGCCCACGGTGATGGGGAACACGGCGCCGTCGGCGGCCACCGCCACCTCCCCAAAGCCCGCGTAGGCAAAGGCCACCTCGCCGTAGCGCAGCGCCCGGTTCAGGTTGTCCCACCGGGGGCCGCCCGCGCTGAGGGACCAGTGGATCTCCCCGTCCACGCGGAACAGGTCCACGCTGGCCACCACCGTCTCCCCCACGCACACCGGCAGGGTGAGGTAATCCAGGTCAAAACAGTTTTCCTCCCCCAGCGAGGTGTGGCACCAGCCCTGTCGGCAAACGCGCACGTCCTCCGGGGCGCAGCCTGTCTCCGCTGCCACCGTCTGGGCGATGGGCCAGGCGTCCCGCGCCAGCAGGGCGTCGATCTCCCGCGGGGTGTAGCCCGTGCCCTTGGCCGCGGGGGCGGCGGGAGACCACTGTTCCGGTACGGGCGGCCCACCGAAGGAGCCGCCCTCCGTGGCGGGGTCGGCGGCGGTCTCTTCCCCGCCGGGCCGCGCGCCGGAGGCTTCGCCGTCTCGGGCGGAGGGCCTTTCCGTCGTGTCCGCTGCCGCCTGCGAGGGTTCCGAAGCTTCGCGGGAGGGCTCCGTTACAGGGGACGGGGTCGACCCTTCCGTTGTGGGAGACGGCCCGGCGGAGGTGGGCTGGCCGGGTTCGCTTTTCCCGACCGCGCTTTCAGTGGTCCGCGACGTCGTTCCCCCGCCGGAGGGCGTTTCGTATACCACGCTGCCCTCCTCCCCGGGGGCGGGCTGCGGCGCCCTGCGGGGCAGGCCCCGCAGGGCGAAAAACACGGCGGCGGAAACGGCCGCCGCCACACAGGCGGCCGCGGCCACAGCCCGCCTGCGCCGCGCGTTACCGGCGGCGGGCGCTTCGGCGGCCTCCTGCACAAAGCCGTCGTCGATCCGGCCCACAGCTTCCAGCAGTTCCCATCCGTTCATACCTCAAATCCCTCCCGCAGCAGATAGTCCTTTAAGTCGTTCCTCATGCGGAACAGCGTGGTCTTTACGTTGCTTTGGCTGACGCCGAACCGGCGGCTGAGGGCCTCCACGCTGTCAAAATACCAGTAGCGCCGCACAAACAGCTGGCGGCGCCGCGCGGGGCAGCCGGAAAGGAAGCCGTTGATGGCCTCCCCCAGCGCCCGGGCGTTAAAGGCCTCCTCCACCCCGGCGGGGGCGGGCAGACAGTTGGCCAGCTCCTCCGTCAGCTCGCAGAACAGGGCGGAACGCTTGTCCGCGCCGCGTCTCCGGCAGGCGTCGATGGCCAGGTGCCGGATGATACGGCCTAAAAACGCGAACAGATAATCCCTGGGCTCGTGGGGCGGGATGCGCCGCCACGCCTCCCAATAGGCGTCGTTTTCGCATTCCTCCGCCGCCGTCCGGTCGTTCAATATCCCCTGGGCGATCCCCCGCAGCCGCGCGCCGTATTTTTCCGCCGTGTAGCGGATGGCGCTTTCCTCCCGCGCCAGAAATAAATCCACAATGGCGGCGTCCTCCATGGGCCGCGCCTCCTTTCCGTTGCAGTCTTCACCCTGAACAGCGTAACAGAACCCCTTCCGGTTACAAAAAACAAGAAAAAACAGTTGCGTTTTCTTGCTCACGGTGCTACAATATATTGTAACATAAATGCGCGGGGAGGGGAAGACATGCTGATCGAGATTATCGGCCTTCTGTTCAAGCTGTACTGGTGGATGACGTGGCTGAGCAACAACGGGAACGGTTGAACGGACGATCGTTCCCGTTCTGTCAACTTTTTGTAAACAATGTTTGAATAACCGAATTTCCGGTTGACAAAACCGGTCTGTGAACCTATAATTCATAGACAAAGGCGTTGAGGAAGCAAAGTAGCGCGAAAGAGCGTCTTCAGAGAGCGCGGGACGGTGGAAACCGCGCGGCGGCGTTCGCGTGAAGAACCCTTCTTAGCTTTGACCTGAACCCCTATGCTGTCGTAGCACGCTGCCTCAGCAGCGTCAAAAACGAACGGAAAGACGGAGCTGAGGCTCCGTGCTACAGAAAATTGGGGCAGTAGGTGAAACGGTCGTCGCCCGTTACCGCGACAGGCTTTGTGCGAAGCCGCAAAGAGAGGCCCTTTTACGGGCAAAATAGGTGGTACCGCGGGTGACAGTTGCTCGTCCTATGAAGCATTCCGGCATGGTCCGGAATGGGGACGCAACTGTATATTTTTTTATCAGGAGAGATGCAAAATGAAACACACCGACGTCAGCAAGATCATGACCGACGCTTCCCTGATCGGGCAGAAGCTTACCGTCTGCGGGTGGGTGCGCACGGCGCGGGATTCCAAAAACGTGGCCTTTTTGGCTCTTAACGACGGCACCACCCTGAACCATTTACAGATCGTCATTGATAAGACCGGCGACGTGGCGCTGCCGGAGGAGGCCGCGAAATTGGGCGCGGCCATCAAGGTGGTGGGAACCGCCGTGAAAAACGAGCGCAACGACACCACCGAGATCAACGCGGAGGAGATCACTGTGCTGGGCGTGTGCCCGCCGGACTATCCGCTGCAGAAAAAATTCCAGAAGCTGGAGACCCTGCGGGAGATCCCCCACATCCGGGTGCGCACCAACACCTTCAACGCCGTGTTCCGCGTACGTTCCGTCATGGCGGCGGCCATCCACCGCTTTTTCCAGGACCGGGGCTTCGTCTACGTGAACACCCCCCTGATCACCGGTTCGGACTGCGAGGGCGCGGGCGAGATGTTCAAGGTGACCACCATCGGCTATTCCGACAAGTACAAGAACGCCGAGGAATACTACGCCGACGACTTTTTCGGCAAAAAGGCTGGCCTGAGCGTATCCGGCCAGCTGGAGGGTGAAGTGGCCGCCATGGCCATGGGCAAGATCTACACCTTCGGCCCCTCCTTCCGGGCGGAAAAGAGCAACACCCTGCGCCACGTGGCGGAGTTCTGGCACGTGGAGCCGGAGATCGCCTTCTGCGAGCTGCCCGACCTGATCGAGTTCGCCGAGGAGATGATCAAGTATCTCATCAGGGAATATATGGAAAAATGCCCCGACGAGCTGAAATTTTTTGAGGACCGCTTTGAAAAGGGCCTGACGGAAAAGCTGCTGAACGTGGTGAACAACGATTTTGCCATTGTGGACTACACCGACGCCATCAAAATGCTGGAGGAGGCCAGGGTGGAGTTCGAGTATCCCGTCTACTGGGGCTGCGACCTGCAGAGCGAGCATGAGCGCTACATCACGGAGCAGGTGTACAACAAGCCGGTGTTCCTGATCAACTACCCCAAGGAGATCAAGTCCTTCTATATGAAGCAGAACCCCGACGGCAAGACCGTGGCCGCCACTGACCTGCTGGTGCCGGGCGTGGGCGAAATCATCGGCGGCAGCGAGAGAGAGGCCGACTACGACAAGCTGGTGGCCGCCATGCAGGCTAAGGGCATGAGCATGGACGATTACGGCGACTATCTGGATCTGCGCAAGTACGGCAGCGTGCCCCACAGCGGCTTCGGCCTGGGCTTTGAGCGCATCATCATGTACTGCACCGGCATGAGCAACATCCGGGACGTGATCTTCTATCCGCGCACCGTCGGCAATATCCGGTAACCCCGCAGCACGGCGCCGTGCGCCGCAGGCATACAATGGTAGCGCGGCTGCCCACAGCCGCCCGCAACGCGATTCCGATTTTTGGAACGTATGTTTTGATTGATACGTTGGTCTTCAATAGTTGTTTATGCTCAGAACCGGCTTGCGCCGGAGCGGCTGTGGGCAGCCGCGCTACCGCAGGGGCTTTGTTTCTTAAAAAATCTGCGGTTCTGATTGCCAACGTTTTTGATCAACAGCATTTACGGAAGAGAAGGTGAACAGCATGAAAAACATGGTCTACCCCGAGGGTTACCGCTCCGCCCTGTCCCAGCGGGATACCCAGCGGGCCATTAAAATCATCAAGGATACGTTCCAGCAGGCGCTGTCGCAGGCGCTGAATCTGGACCGGGTCACCGCCCCGCTGATGGTGACGAAGGAATCCGGCATCAACGACGACCTGAACGGCGTGGAGCGCAAGGTCCACTTCACCATGAAGGAGATCGACGGCGTGGCGGAGGTGGTGCAGAGCCTTGCCAAGTGGAAGCGCATGGCGCTGTACCGCTACGGATACGGGCCGGGCGAGGGCATCTATACCGATATGAACGCCATCCGCCGGGACGACGACTGCGACAACCTCCATTCCCTGTTCGTGGACCAGTGGGACTGGGAAAAGGTGATCCGCCGGGAGGACCGCAACGAGGACTATCTGAAGGATACCGTCAGAAAAATCGTCGCCGCGCTGGCGGAAACCAACGAGGCGGTCAAAGAAAAATATCCCGCGCTGGGCTGCAGGGTCAACCCGCAGGTGTACTTCATCACCACCCAGGAGCTGGAGGACCGCTATCCCGACTGCTCCCCCAAGGAGCGGGAGAACGCCATCGTCAAAGAGCACGGCACCGTGTTTTTAATGCGCATCGGCGACCGGCTGCGCAGCGGCAGCCGTCACGACGGCCGCGCCCCGGATTACGACGACTGGCAGCTGAACGGCGATATCCTGCTGTGGAACGAGGTGCTGGGCTGCGCCTTTGAGATCTCCTCCATGGGGATCCGGGTGGACGCGGATTCGCTGAAGGCCCAGCTGCAAAAGGCCGACGCCATGGAGCGGGAACGCTTCCCCTACCATCAGGGCGTGCTGAACGGCACGCTGCCGCTGACCATCGGCGGCGGGCTGGGGCAATCCCGCATCTGCATGCTGTTGCTGCAAAAGGCCCACATCGGCGAGGTGCAGGTTTCCATCTGGCCGGAGGACATGCGCAAAACCTGCGCGGAACGCAATATCATACTTTTATAAATACGCCGCCCGCCTTTCCCTGCCGGAAAGACGGGCCCGTTTGTCATGGAAAGGAGCGATGGCATGAAAAAACTGCTGCTGATCGGCGATTCCATCCGCATGAATTACGATAAATACGTGGCGCAGGCGCTGGAGGGGCAGGTTCAGGTGTTCACCCCCTACGAAAACTGCCGCTTTGCCGCCTACACCTATTATTCCATCGGGGATTGGGAGCATAAACAGCGCTTTGGCGAGGATGTGGACGTGATCCACTGGAACGTGGGCCTGCACGACGTGATCCACTTCCACTATGACGACGTGATGACCCCGCCGGAGATCTACGGCTACTACCTGGGGCGCATCATCTGGCGGCTGAACGACGTGTACCCCCACGCAAAGCAGATCTTTGCCCTCTCCACCCCGGGGCGGGACGAAAAATACGTGCTGCCCTGGATCGTGCGGAAAAACAAAGAGATCGACGCCATCAACCAGGTGGCGAAACAGGTGATGGCGGAGCATGGCGTGCCCGTCAACGATCTGGCCGCCGTGGTGCGGCGGTATGAACCGGACGATATCTACGCGGACGCCACCCACTACAACTATACCGGCTCCGTCATTCTGGCCAAAGCGGTGCTGGAGGCGGTGTGCCCCCTGCTGGGCGTGACGCCGGATCTCACAAAGATCCATGCCGAGGACGAGACAAGGAGCGATATACTGCAATGACAGCAAAGAACGACAGAGAACTGACCTGGGAAACGACCGGGACGCGGCCGCTGCTGCACACGCCGGTGTTTGATGTGGTGGGGCAGACGGAGGTTTCCGCCGCCGGGCAGCGGGGGGATTACGTGTCCGTCCGCGCGCCGGACTGGGTGGTGGTCGTGGCGGTATACCGGGGCCGCTTTGTGTTGGTGCGCCAGTGGCGGCACGGGGCCGGCCGCCTGACCACGGAATTTCCCGCCGGGGTGGCGGAGCCGGGGGAGACGCCGGAACAGACCGCCGCCCGGGAGCTGCGGGAGGAGACGGGCTTTATTGCCGACCGGGTGACCCTGCTGGGGAGCTGCTGCGCCAACCCCGCCCTGTTCAATAACCGCACCCACATCTGCCTGGCGGAGGACCTGACCCCCACCGGGGAGCTGCACCCGGATGAGGATGAGCTGCTGGATGCGCTGCTGGTCCCCGTGGACGAGGTGATCGCCGCCTATGGCACCGGCGATTACGTCCACGCCTACATGGGCACCGCCCTGGCCTTCTATCTCCGCTGGCGGTCGGAAAACAGAGGACGCGAAAACTGACGGAGAACAAAGACCGGGAGCCCCTGGCCCACAATGCCAACAACGTAAGAACGGTTTCGTTTTTTTTACTTGATGGAATAATACAATACCAAACGCCGCCGGTACGGATGACCCGTACCGGCGGCGCCGCATTGATGGGGAACGCTTTGGTTTAATTGGCTTTGAACAGATCACGGAACCAGTTGCGGATCCTGATGAAGAACCGCAGGATCTTCTCGAAGAAGCTGGTTTTCGCCTTGTAGGCCTTGCCGCACACGTCGCACAGGTCGTCCTTGTTCTCATCCACGTGGCCGGGGGTGGGCTCGGTCACGTCCTTTTTGGTCTGTCCGCAGATGGAGCAGGTGTAGACGTCCGCCCCGTTCTGGGTGCAGGTCATCTCCTGATGGCGGGTGAATTCATAGCTGTGCGGGCCCTGGTGCTGCAGCTCGCCGTTTTTGGCGAAGCAGTAGAGCGTTCCGTCGATCTCCAGCTCGCCGGTCTGCAGCAGGGCGCTGGCGGGATCGAAGTAGTAGGTCTTGCCGCCGATCTCCTGCCAGCCGGTCTGGGGGACCTGCGCCCAGTAGCAGCGGGTGCCGCCGTCTTCCTCCAGCCACACGTAATCCAGCAGGTGGCCGTCCTCGGCAAACTGATAGGTGATCTTCTGCCCGGTGTAGATGATGATGGTGCTGGTGCCGGTGAGCATCTTGCCCGGGTGGGAAGCGCTGGTGGAGAAGAAATAGGTCTTGCCGTCGATGGTGTTCCAGCCGGTCAGGTAACTGCCGCCGCGGTAGCAGCGGGTGTAGCCGTCCTTGGTCTTCACGAACGCGCCGCCCACCTGTTTGCCTTCCGCGTCAAAGGTATAGGTGACGTTGTCGATCTTCTTTTTGCCCGTCACGGATTGGCCGTTCTCATCGAAGTAGTAGCAGTCCTCGCCCAAAATCTGCCAGCCGGTCTTGGTCTCGCCGTTCACAAAGTACCGGCTGCCGCCGTTCTCCGCGTCCGCCGCAAGGCCGGTGTAATCGTCCAGGGGCCTGCTGTAGCCGCACACGGTGCAGGTCAGCGTGTCGGCGGCATAGGAGAACACGTGCTCGCCGCTTTCGGAGCAGGTGACCGTCCTCCGGATGGTGAAGGAGTCGATCACGTCGTCCGTATAGGCGCCGTCCGCCAGGGCGAAGACCTCATGAGTCTCGATGGTCATTTCGGTATCGGTGGCGTGGGCCGTCAGGTAGATGGCGTTGTATTCGCCCTCCACCGCGTTGGAGCCGCGCACGATATCATAGGGGAAGCCCTCGGTTTCCACCACGCCGTAGGATTTTTCGCCGGTGGAGCCGCAGATGTAGTACACCGCGCCGTTTTCGTCGTCCCGCTGGCCGCCGGTGACGGGGTAGGTCCTGACGTAAGAGTGGTCGTGGCCGCTGAACACCACGTTGAAGCCGCATTCATCCACCAGCGGCGGAATGAGGCGGTTGACGCTCTGGTTGTTGCCGCCGGGGTTGGTGTAGTAGGCGGGCTGGTGGATGGTAAGCACCTTCCACAGGGCGGTGCTGGAGGCGGCGTCGTTCCTGACCCACTCAATGGCCTTCTCATAGCTGTCGGCGCTGCCGTAGTTGATGACCGCCACATACACGTTGCCGTTTTCGGAGCTGTAGGCCAGCGGCGCCTTGCCGTCCTCGGTGGTCATGCCGAAGTAGTCGGCGGAGTTCTCGCCGTCAAAGTCGCCGTAGTATTCGTGGTTGCCCAGCACATGGATGATGGGCCGGGTGTTGAGATAACCGGCGGAGAAGATGGAGGCCACGTTGACCCACCACTTGTACATGCCGCCGTTGTCCACCGCGTCGCCGGTCTGGATGCCGAAGGCGTAGTTGACGGCGGAATCGTTCAGGGAGGCCAGGATGGCGTCCAGGTTGGAGGTATCCTCGTCCTGCATATCGCCGATGACGAAGAAATCGGTATCCACGGCCTTTTTGCCGGTCTTGAAGGTGCGCAGTTCGGACATCTTCGTGCCGTCGCCCACGCGGCAGACGTATTCGGTATCGGGCTTCAGCCCGTCGATGACCACCTTGTTGAACAGCAGTGCCTTGTTGTTGATCACGTTGCCGGTGGAGGCAAGCTCCTCCACGCGGCTGACGCCTTCCACGGTCAGCAGCGCTGCGTCGCCCTGGGCGTCATAGGCGCTCTTTTCGGCAAACTGCGCCACGGCCTTGGCCTCCGCCGCCACGGGGGAGGCGAACCAGGACAGGTTGATCATGGTGGAGCCGTCCACCGCGCCGTTCAGGGCGATGGCGGTGGGGTCGCCGTTCTCATCGCCGCCGGAGAGATAGCTCTGGGAGGTGTAGAGGAAGGAGATCAGACCGTCCTTTTCCGCGTAGACCGAGTAATTCGCGGCCTCGGCGGTGAACGCGTCGGTGAACAGCTCACCGGCGGCGTCCGTGGGCGTGGCGGAAAGCGGCGTGCCGTCGCTGTAGTACAGCGTGGCGCCCTCCACGGGCAGGCCGTTCAGGTCGGTGACGTAGAATTTGCCGCCTTCACTGCCCACCAGGAACACGTCGGAATTGACGATCAGGGGCGCGATGCAGGAGGTGTCGATCCGGCCGCCGAAGGTATCCAGCACCTTTTCATTGACGGCAGTGGTATAGGTCAGGTCGCCCTTGTCCAGACGGAAGGCCACGTCGATGCTGTCGGCGGGCACGTCGGAGGGGATGGAGTAGACGATCCGGGCGATGACGCCGTCCTCTGGTACCGCGTCGCCGTCCTTTTGCAGTTTGAAGCTGAGGACCGCGTTGGTGCGGTCGTATTTGGCCTCGCCGTCCAGCGCGAAGCCCTCGGCGGGCTCCACACGCACGTTGCCGTAGTAGGAGGTGAACAGGGCGAAGGTGTGCATATCCACGGCCGCCGCGGTCAGGTCGGCCGGGCTGTCGGCGATGATGTCAATGGCGTAGTCGGTGCCCAGCACGGGGTTCGCCTGCTCGGGGGCCATGCGGCCCTTGGATGCCTGCTCCGCCGCCACGGTGAAGTAGCGGGTCTCCGTGGTCTTGTTGCCGAAGTTGTCGTACACGGTAAGGGTGATGCTGTGGTTGCCGTTGCCCAAAATGGCGTCGTAGAGATAGATCTCCTCGTCGCCCGCGTTGATGTAGCAGCGGTCCGTCACGTCCTTGCCGTCGATGAGCATGGTGACCTGATCGGGGTTGATACCGGTCATGTATTTGCCCTCCGCGTCATGATAGGCGGCGCGGATGGTGACGGTGTTGTCTGCCAGCACCGTCTCGTTGTTGACGAACTCCTCAGGACCGGCGTTGGTGTTGTAGGCGATAGAGTGTACCACAGGGTTCAGCGTATCGTCGGTGTTGGAGCCGTAGATCAGCTGGATGTTGTCCACATAGACCGTGGAAGCGCCTTTGGCGCCGCCGCTGGCGGGCTGGTAGGAGACCCAGAAGATGCCGCAGCCCTGATACAGGCCGAAGGGGGCGTTGGCCGCGCCGATGTTGGAAGTTCCCTGGACTGTGGTGTCGTAAAGATCGATCTCGACATAACGCCAGCCGACCCATTTGTCAACCGACGTGGTACCGTCCGGTCCTTCCACTTTGGCGGTGACGGGGACGTAGCAGGGGGAATTGTTCTTGTTGGCGGCGTTCAGGTAGACCAGGTAATCCGGGAAGCCCTCGGGCAGATAGACCCACGCGCCGATCTTCTTCGGGGAGCCGGGGAAGGTATAGGTGGGGCTGGTGACGCGCAGGTAGTTGTTGGAGTTGCTGGCCAGGTTGTAGGTGGAATAGTCCACGTCGATGCGCAGGGCGTGGTCGCCGAAGCGGACCGGCTCGCCGCTGTCCGCGGAGATGATGGTGCTCTTCATGCCGGAGTAGCCCAGCGAAGCGTTGGGCCAGGAGTACAGCGGGTAGCCTTCCTCATACCAGTCCGCGGCGAATTCGGTATGCGCCCTGTTGTCGGGGTTCTCGCCCATTTCGTTCAGGCGGTCGAAGGTGGGCAGATCGTAGCTGGGGATCCACTGCAGCCTGCCGTCGCTGGCCGCCGCCTCGTCCGCGTCCGTGGTGTACTCAAAGTCGTACAGCATCACGGGGGCCGCGCCGATCACCACGGTGACGGCGGCGGAGACCGATGCGTCATAGGCGCTCTGCACGGTCACGGTGCCGGTGCAGGAATTGGCCGGGGCCGCGACAAAGGTGTTGCCGGAAAAGGTGCCCACCAACGTGGAGACGAAAGCGTCCGTCTCTTCCTGGGACAGGAACTGCTCCACCCTGATGGTCTGATCCGGATGGGCCTCGTCCATGGTCAGCACGCCGGCAGCCGCGTCGTAGGTAAAACCAGTGGAAAGGACCTCGTCGTCCAGGCTGACCTGCACCGACCCGGCGGGATTGGCCAGCGTGAAGCTGCGGACGTAATAATAGACGTAAGTGGATGAAGCGTAGGTATAGGACTCAAACGTCAAAGCGCCGGTGGTTTCGTCATAGGTATAATCCGTGATGTCAATGTTGCACTTGACGCGGTAAATATCCGCCGCCGACGGCTGATCCGCCACCGTGAGACTGAAGGTGTACAGATTGTAGTCAAAACGGATCTCCGCGTCCGCCGCGGGCGCGGTATTGAATACCAATTCGCCGGAGGCCCTCGTGTAGGTATACTTTGAGGTGGACTGCTTTGTGCCGTTGATATACACGCCTTTCAGCGAATACGGATCGTCGGGGATGATATAAGCGGCGGTCTCTCCGTCGCCGACGGCACTGTAGCTGACCAATTCTTTTACGGTACGGATGCCGGAGGTCGTGAATTTCTCGTTGGTATGCGCGCCGCCGTCAAAGGTCTCGGTGCGGTTGGAGAAATTGATAACGCCGTCGGCGTACAGCACTTCCTCACCGTTATATTTCATCCGCTGGTTGTCGGTCAGCGCCTTGCTCCAGACCAGGTCGCCGTCCTTGAGGTTGATGGTCCTGCCCGCGTTCTTCGCGATCAGCTCAAAATCGGTGGTCTCGTCAAAGTCAAGGGAGTATTCCTCGGCGGGGATATTGAGCTCGTCGGGGACGGCGATCTCAATGGAGGTGGCGCCCACCACCGCGCCGCCGGACACGTAATTGACCGTCACAACGCCGGTGTCGCCGCCCGCGGTGAATACGCCCTCCGGGGTGATCGTTCCCAGGGAGGCGCTGTCCGCGGCCAGGGCAAAGCTGCCGTCCGCCGGAAGGGGCGCGCTGCCGCCGGCGGAATCCACGCCGATGGCGCTGAACTGCACCGTGGTGCCGGGTGTGTAAAGGATGTTGTTGGGGGTAAGGGCCGCGTGGTCAAACTCGCCGGAGGGGCGGGCGGTGGATACCACGAACAGGGAGGTACCGACCGCGCGTTCCACCGCGTCGGAGGGCTTGTTGGCCAGCTCCAGCGCGGACTTGCCCTCGTATTTGGCCAGGTAGGTGGTGGAGCCGCCGCCATCCAGATTCAGCACGTTTTTGCAGCCCAGGTCCATCATGATGGTGGCCAGGTCATAGTCGCTCAGGTTGTAGGAGACGGGCTGGTTGCGGCCGTCCACGCAGACGGTCACGATGGAGCCGTCCTCCTTCATGCCGATGGCCGTCTTCGGGGCGATGTTGGATTCCGGATCCTTGCCGGGGCCGGTGCGCCTGCCGTTCTTGACGATCATATAGAAGCCGCCGATGCCCTCGCGCAGGGAGTGCAGCACCTCTTCCGTCAAAGATCCGCCCAGCACGTATTCGCCGGTTTTGGTCACGCCGAAGTAGGGATGGCCGATGCCTTCCTTGTAGATGTCGCCGCCCATGACCAGACAGCCGGCGGGTTCGCCGGTCTGCATGTTGAAAGTGTCGGCGTTGAAGGCCGCCACAATGTTGGCGCCGGTGGCGTTCTGGGCCGCGGTCGCCTGGTCGCGCACCTTCTGCATCTTCCAGCGGCTGCCGTTGTAATCGGCGTAGCCCGCCATAAAGCCGACGGTGGGGTTGGAGGCGTCCACGGTGACGGCGTACACCATCTCCTGCTGGTCGCCGCTGGTCTTGTTGACCACTACGCGGTTTTCCGTTACGCCGGGGGCGATCTTGTATTCGGTTTCGGAGATCTTATAAAAATCCCCCGTAGGCGTATAGCCGGAGGCCGCGGCCGCCGTCAGCGACAGGCCGGTGCAGGCCAGTACCGCTGCCAACAGCAGCGCAAGGGATTTCTGAAAACGGGTGTGTTTCAAAGAAGGTCATCCTTTCTATATTATGGATGCTTTTATTGTATCATGAGAATTATAATGATACAATTGATATAAATACAAAACTGTAATATAAGTTTTTGGGTAAATTGACCAATTGAGGGGGTGGGGAGTTCTGTTATAATAAAGAACTTTGGTAATAAAAAGCGCGGAATCGCTTGACAATTCCGCGGGGATGGATTATAATGGGCAAAATCAACCTATCTATATGATAGGCAATATGAAAAATCATAGGGGGTATTGTATATGCGTAACAAACAACTGCTGCACACCGTTATGGCGGCGCTGTTCGCGGCGCTGGTATGCGTGGCCACCGTCGCCGTGCGCGTTCCCATTCCCGCCACCCAGGGTTACGCCAA
>CAMJYF010000007.1 GCA_946409885.1 uncultured Clostridia bacterium
CCGCCATGAACACCGCGCACAGGAACAGCAGCGCCACGGAGCCCGCCACGGAGTTGGCGGAAAGATACAGTCCGCCCAGCCGCGTGCCCGTGGGCACGGTGACGGGCAGCAGCCGCAGCAGCGCGTGTTCCGCGGCAAAGGAAAAACCCGCGCACAGTAGCCGTACGGCAAGGAACCGGGCTGCGCCGGCCCGCGCCGCGCCGATTTCCGGCAGCAACTGACAAAAGACGCAGATCCCGCCGAAGGACAGGCAGCCCGCCGCCAACGGCGGATTTTTTATGGCCGCCGCCCGCCGCACTGCCGTTGTCACCTCGGCCGTCAGGGAGAGCAGGGGATCGGCTTTCCCCCGGAACAGGGCGGACAGCGCGCCGCTGAAGGCGGAAAAGCCGCAGATCCACGCGCAGACGGACAGGGCCGCGCCCGTCGCCCGCTCCACGGCGGCGGCCAGCCCGCCGGAAAAGGACGCGGCGGGCGACAGAGGTGGCGCTTCCGGAAAGGCCGGAGAAGCGGGAGGGCGAGCGGCCCTCTTTTTCTTTCGCGTCAGATGAAACAGGATGGCGGCAGCCAGGTCGGCCAGCGCGCAGGAGGCAAACAGCGTCCACCCCACGGCAGCGGAGCCGAAACAGCCCGCCCCGGCGGCTGTCACCGCAAAGGGCAGGCCGGGGCAGGTGAAATACAGCGTCAGTCTCCGGGCGTCCTCCTCCGAAATCAGCCCCTGTTCCCGGGCGGTCCGCGCCGTTTTGGCCGCCAGCGGATAGCCGCAGGTCAGCCCCAGCAGCAGCGGCAGCAGGCACCCGGGCGACAGGCCGAACAGCCGCCGCAGCGGAGCCGCGCAAAGCCTTTGCAGCCGCCGGGGGCAGGGAAAGGAGGCGGCGAAGGAGGAGAGGATCAGCAGCGGGAACAGCGAGGGCAGGATCACCGTGCCGCAGACCGTCAGCGCGTCGGAAACGCCCGCCCGCGTCTGCTTTGAAAACAGCAGCAGCAGGCCGCACACGGCGGCGGCCGCCAGCAGGGCGGCGGTGTTTTTGGTTTCATCACTCGGTTTTTTCATGGTAAAGCATATGCCCCGCCGGCATAATCCATGCTCCGCGCCCATACAATCCAACGGAAAGGGTTCTTTACATATGAAGGAGCGTGAGCGCGGATGAAAAAAGAAGCTTCGGCCGTGAAACACCGGCTGGCGGTCTGGCGCAGCCGGGCGGGGCGGGACGCATCGCTGCCGGTGGCGGATACCTTTTTGCTGGAAATGGCGGACGACGAAACGCTGCTGGTGAAGGGAAGCCGCGGCATAGCGGATTACGCGCCGGAACGGATCGCCTTTCTGACGGACCGGTTTCTGCTGACGGTGGAGGGGACCGGGCTGTTCCTGCGGGAGTACAGCGGAACGGAAGCGGCGGTGGGCGGCGTGATCGCGTCGGTGACCTTCGGGAGGGAGCAGGGATGATCGCGGAACGGGTCAGAGAGTTCCTGTCCGGAAGGGTCGTTTTTACGGCGACGGGCGGGTTCCCCTCGCTGTTGCTGGAGGAATGCGCCGTCCGAAAGACGGTACTGCGGGACGTGGAACAGCAGAACGGCTGTGTTACGGCATGGGTCAGCGAAAAGGACTACCGCCGGGTGAAGCAGGCGGCGGAAAAGGCGGGCATGACGCTTGCCCCGCAAAAGGTGACCGGCCTGCCCCTGCTGGCGCGCCGCTGCCGCGCCAGGGCGGGCATTTTCGCGGGGCTGCTGGCAGGGGCGCTGCTGCTGTGGTATCTCTCCGGCGGACTGTGGGAGCTTCGTGTGACGGGCAATGAAACGCTGGGCGCGGAGGAAATTTTGGACGCGCTGGCGGAGGAGGGGATCCGCGTCGGCGCGAGAACCGCCCGGCTGGATTGCGCGGAGGCGGAACGGCAGATGCAGGCGCGTCTGCCCCGGCTTTCCTGGATCGCTGTGAATATCACAGGGTGCAGAGCGACCGCGGAGGTGAGGGAGGCGACGGAACCCCCGGAAACGCCCCCCGAGGGGGAGTACGCCAACGTGGTGGCGGCGCGGGACGGCGTGATCCTGCGGGCGGACGTTCTCTCCGGCGAGGGGCAGCCGAAGATCGGCGAAGCGGTGGTAAAAGGCGATCTGCTGGTCAGCGGCGTGGTGGAGATGAACAACGGCCGCTACCGCCTGACGGAGGCGAAGGCCGTGATCGAGGCGCTGACAAAGACGGAGCTGTCGCTGACCGCGCAAAGCGTCTTTCCGGCGCAGGTACCGGAACACAGGAGAACGGTATACGCGGTCCGTTTCTTCGGCGTCAGGCTGCCGTTGGGCCTCCCGACGCCGGAAGGAGAGGCGGAGACCGGCAGCCGTCTTCTGCAGTCCCGCAGAACGGTCTTTCCGGTGGGAACGGAGCGGGACGTTGCTGTGACGTTTTCGGAGCGGCCCGTAACGCTGGATGAGGACAGGACCCGGCTGCTTTGTTTCGCCACCTTCTGCGAGCAGGCGGCGGAACGGTACCGGGAGGCGAAGGTCCTGCGCCGGTCCATCGTCTTCTTCCCGGAGGAGGAAGGCTGCGGCGTAGTGGCAAAGTATGAATGCGTGGAGAATATCGCCCGCCGCGCGCCGCTTCCGGTGCGGTCGCGGGAACAGTGATCTCCCTTGCCGGGGAAATCGTTTGCCGTAACATGACTTTTCTTAAGAAATTCGTTTAATTTCATTGTTTTCCGTTGACAAAAATGTTTTTTCGTGGTAAAATGCGTGGCGAATGAAGGGAGGAGATTGCTATGCGGCTTAGAAAACAGGCGATCGGTACGCGCAATGTGGTTGGCGCACGGGTCGAGGCACGTCGTAAAGAACTCGGAATCAAACAGAAAGATCTTTTGGCGCTGTTGAAGGAACAGAATATCGAAATCAACGCGTCAGGCCTTTCCAAACTGGAGGGGCAGATCCGCAGTGTGCCGGATTATGAACTGGTCGCGCTGTCGAAAGCGCTTGACGTCAGCGTCAACTGGCTTTTGGGGTTGGAAGAATAAAGTATTGCTTTTTTAATTGATTGATGATATAATAATTCCGGTTGTGTTGTACTGCCGGAATTTTCTTTTTTTGCGGAAAGGAGGGCGTTTCCCGTGAATGTATCCCAACGGCTGCGGGCGGCCCGCGAGGCCTGCAAACTAACGCAGGGACAGGTGGCGGAGATCCTGGGGATCGAGCGTTCCGCCTACACCTATTACGAAACAGGCAGAACGTCCCCCGGCATCAATAATCTGGCGCGGCTGGCCGCCGTTTTTAAGGTGGACGTGCAGTGGTTCTTCGGCGAACAGACGGAGGGCTCCTTTCTGAATGCCGGGGAGGACGTGTTCAGCCGGCAGCAGGCCGTCAACGAGACCGGTATGCAGCAGCTTTCCAAAGAGGAGCGCCAGCTGGTGGCGTTTTACCGCATGATGCGGGGCGAGGGAAAAGGGGAGGCGGTTTTTGCCGCGCTCCGTCAGGCCCGGGACGCCGCCCCGCCGGAAGAGAAAAAAGACGATGCGTAACAAGGGGACCGGCGCGTATGAGATCGCCGTGATCGGCGGCGGGGCCTCCGGGCTGTTCGCGGCGGCCGCGGCGGCGGAGGTGGCCCGGCGGAACGGCCTTCCGGCCCATGTGACGGTATACGAGGGCAACGCCCGGGTGGGCAAAAAGATTTTGGTCACCGGCAACGGGCGGTGCAATCTCACCAACGAAAAGATGGGGGCGGCGTACTACCGCGGCGCGACGGAGCTGTTTGAAGCTGTCTATGCCCGGTTTGACCGGGCTGCCACGCTGGCCTTTTTTGAGGACGCGGGGCTGTTCACCCGGGCGGATTTCGCCGGGCGGGTGTATCCCATGAGCAACCAGGCGGCTTCCGTGCTGGACGCGCTGCGCGGCGTCTGCGCGGAGCGGGGCGTCCGCGAGGAGGTCTCAAGTAAGATCTCATCCCTGCAAAGGCAGGGCGGGGGCTTTTTGCTGAACGGCGCGTTTTACGCCGACCGGGCCGTTGTCGCCTGCGGCGGCAGGGCGGCCCCCGTGCACGGTTCGGACGGCAGCGGTTACGCGCTGCTGAAGGGCCTGGGCGTGACGGTCACGCCTCTGTACCCGGCGTTGACGCCGCTGCATATCAAAGATTTTACCAGATCCCTCAAGGGCATCCGCGCCGCCGGGGCCGTGACGCTGAAAAGCGGCGGCAAAACGCTGGCGCGGGCCGCGGGGGAGATACAATATACCGATTACGGCCTTTCCGGCATTCCGGCCATGCAGGTCTCGCGCTTCGCGGCGCAAACGCTGGCGGAGGGAGGCGAGGTGCTGGCCTATGTGGACAGCGCCCCGGAGGTTTCCCCGGAGGAGCTGACGGAACGGCTGCTGACCGTCCGGAAAAACCACCCCGCCATGACCGCGGAAAACCTGCTGGCGGGTTTTCTGCCCAAGCGGCTGGGCACGGTGCTGATCGGCGCCTGCTCGCTCTCTCCCGCCCGGGAGATCGGCGCGCTGCACGAAAACGCGGTGGCCAAGCTCGTCTCGGCGGTCAAACGGACGAAATACGCCGTTGCTTCCGTGCGGGGCTTTGCCGACGCGCAGGTCACCGCCGGGGGCGTTCCGGCGGAGGAGATCGACGAAACTACCATGGAACTGAAGAAAGTGAAAGGGCTGTACGTCTGCGGCGAGATCGCGGACGTGGACGGCGACTGCGGGGGCTATAACCTGCAGTGGGCGTTTTCCAGCGGAGCCGTGGCGGGACAGGCCGCCGCCCGTTCGCTTTTGGGGAGATAACGCAAGTGCTTCGCATCAACGAGATCGCAACGCCGCTGGGCGCGGACCCGCGGGAGATCAAAGCGGCCGCCGCCGGACAGATCGGCGTTCCGGTGAAGGATATTACCCTGTTTGAGATCGCCCGGGAATCCATTGACTCCCGGCAGAAAAACAGGCTGCGGATGATATATTCCGTCAACGTGGAAGTGGACGGCGACGAGGAGCGCATCGCGGCGCGGTTCCCGGCCAACCGGGTGAGCCGCTGCGAGCGGTATGAGTATATCCTGCCGGAAAACCGCCGGGTTTCCCGCTTCCGCCCGGTGATCGTGGGCTTTGGCCCCGCCGGGATGTTCGCGGCCCTGATCCTGGCCCGGGCGGGGCTGGCCCCCCTGGTCATCGAGCGGGGCAACGACGTGGATACCCGCACCGCCGACGTGTACGGCTTCTGGAAGACCCGTGTGCTGAACACCTCCTCCAACGTGCAGTTCGGCGAGGGGGGCGCCGGCACCTTTTCCGACGGCAAGCTGACCACCGGCATCAAGGACAGCCGCTGCCGGCTGGTGCTGAACACCTTCCGGGCGTTCGGCGCGCCGGAGCAGATCCTGTATTCCGCTCATCCCCACATTGGTACGGACAAGCTGAAGGACGTGGTGAAAAATCTGCGTCAGGAGGTCATCCGGCTGGGCGGCGAGGTGCGCTTCGGCTGCACTTTGACGGATATTTATGAGGCCAACGGCATGGCGCAGGGCGTTTCCTATACCGGGCCCGACGGCGCGGCCGTTGACGTGGAGACCGACTGCGTGCTGCTGTGCATCGGCCATTCCGCCCGGGATACGGTGGAAATGCTGTACCGCAAGGGCGTAAAAATGGAGCAGAAGGCCTTTTCCGTGGGCGTGCGCATCGAGCACCCGCAATCGCTGATCGATAAGGCGCTGTACGGCAAATGGGCGGGCGATCCCCGGCTGGGGGCCGCCAACTATAAGCTGGCCAATCATCCGCCCCACGGGCGCGGCGGCTACACCTTCTGTATGTGCCCCGGCGGCACGGTGGTGTGCGCCAGCTCGGAGGAAAACCGGGTGGTGGTCAACGGCATGAGCGAGTTCGCCCGGGACGGCGAAAACGCCAACTCCGCCATTCTGGTGGGCATTGAGCCGGATTACTTCGCGGACGACCATCCGCTTTCGGGAATAGCATTACAAAGAAAAATAGAATCGGCGGCCTTCGTCGCCGGGGGCGGCGGCTACACGGCCCCGGCCCAGCTGGTGGGGGATTTCCTGCGCGGTATCCCCTCTAAAAAGCAGGGCGGCGTAACGCCCACCTGCCCCACGGGCGTCAGCTTCGGCGATATCCGCCGGGTGCTGCCTGGCGTGGTAACGGACAACATCGCCCTGGCCATTGCGGCCTTTGATAAAAAGCTGGCCGGGTTCGCGCTGCCGGACGCGGTGCTCACCGCCCCGGAAAGCCGCAGCTCCTCGCCGGTGCGTATCCTGCGGGACGAGTTCCGCCAGTGCAGCATCAAGGGCGTGTTCCCCTGCGGGGAGGGCGCCGGGTACGCGGGCGGCATCGTCTCCGCCGCAGTGGACGGCGTCAAATGCGCCGAAGCCGTGCTGGCGGATGAAATCGACGACCTGTAACGCGACGCGGTGCGCCGCAGTCGGAAGTCATCAGTCGGAAGTCGTACAGCTTCGCCGCATTGCAAATTGCTAATTCAAATATCATTTGAGGTACCTATATGAAAACCATTGGAATTATAGTGCCCTGCTACAACGAGGCGGCGGTGCTGCCGCTGTTTTACAAGGAGACCTCCGCGGTGATGGACGCGCTGGCGGACACGTACCAGACGGAGTTCATCTTTGTGGACGACGGCAGCGCGGACGACACGCTGCGCAAGATCACCGAGCTGGCCCTGACGGACGCCCGGGTGAAGTATATCTCCTTCTCCCGCAACTTCGGCAAGGAGGCGGCCATGCTGGCGGGCATGGAATACGCGGTGAAGCACGACTTTATCTGCATCATCGACGCGGACCTGCAGCACTCGCCGGAGATCATCCCGCAGATGCTTTCCTACGTGGACCGGCAGGGCTACGACGTGGCGGCCAGTCGCCGCGCCGACCGGGAAGGGGAGGCGAAATTCAAGAGCTTCCTCTCCGGCGGCTTTTATAAGGTCATCAACCGGATCAGCGAGACCAAGATCAGCGATTCCGCGCAGGATTTCCGCGTGATGAAAAAGGACGTGGTGAAGGCTATCCTGGCCATGCCGGAGCACAACCGCTTTTCCAAGGGCATTTTCAGCTGGGTGGGCTTCAACGTCAAGTGGATCAGCCACGAAAACCGGGAACGCGCGGCCGGGGAGACCAAGTGGTCCCTGACCGGCCTGCTGAAATACGCCATCGACGGCATTCTGGGCTTTACCTTCGCGCCGCTGAAGCTGACCTTCTGGTGCGCGGGGCTTTCCCTTCTGGCGGCTGTGGTTTCGCTGCTGTACGGCGTGATCAAGAATATCGCCGTGGCGGATTATGAGCTGCTGCTGCCATTGATCCTGGCCGCCGTCTTTTCCCTGGGGGCGCTGATCCTGCTGTGCATCGGCATTCTGGGGGAATACCTGGCCCGGACCTATACGGAGGTCAAAAACCGGCCGAAATATATCATCGCGAAAACCAATACCAACGTAACCTATTTCACTTCGGAAGGAGAATAACACAATGGTTGTGACAAAAGAAACAAAAATCGGCGAGATCCTGGACGCCTCCATCGAGGTGGCCCCCTTTTTCCTGAACATGGGCATGCACTGCCTGGGCTGCCCCTCCGCCCGCATGGAGACCATCGAGCAGGCCTGCATGGTCCACGGCGTGGACGCGGACGACCTGGTGGAAGAGATCAACACCTTTCTGGCGGCGCAGTAAATGCAGGAATTAAGGCCCCGGCTGAAGGCGGCCGCGGCGATGGTGCCCCCGGGCAGCGTGGTGGCCGATATCGGCACGGACCACGCCTATTTACCGGCCTTTCTGCTGCTGAGCGGGGTCTGCCCCCGCGTCATCGCCTGCGACGTTGGTGAAAAACCGCTGCGCAACGCCGCCGAAACCGTGAAGATCTATCATCTGGAAGAGAAAATCGATCTGCGGATCTCCGACGGGCTGCAAAAGGTGCGGCCGGAGGAGTACGACGCGGTGACGGTCTGCGGTATGGGCGGCACGCTGATCGCGGAGATCCTGGCAAAGGCTTTGCTGCCCCGGGACGTGCGTCTGGTGCTGCAGCCCATGACCCACGCGGAGGACGTGCGCGCCTGGCTGTGCCGCAGCGGCTTTGCCATCAGGCGGGAGGTCTGTGTGAAGGACGCGGGGAGAGTCTACTGCTGCCTGTGCGCGGAGCGGACCGCCTCTCCCGTTCCGGCGGAACCGGGATATTATTCCTTCGGCACGCTGACCGGGGCGACGGAGGAGGAACGCGCGTTCCTGAAAAAGACCCGCGACCGGGTGCGGACCCGCGCGGACGCCCTCGCCGCCGCCGACAGGTTCCCGGAAGAACAGGCCATGCTGCGGCAGGCGCTGGATTATTACGAAAGAAATTATCAGAATGACCGTAAAAGACGTCTATAACTTTATCAATACCATCGCCCCTTTCCACACCGGGGCGGAATGGGACAATCCCGGCCTTTTGATCGGCGACGAAAACGCGGCGGTGACCAAAGCCGTGGTGGCGCTGGACGTGACCGGCGCGGAGCTGGCGCAGGCCAAACGCGTGGGCGCGCAGCTGGTGATCGCCCACCACCCGGTGATCTTCCATCCGCAGAAGGCCTTTTTGGCGGGCGGCGTCTGCTATGAGGCGGCCCGGCTGGGCATCGCCGCCATCTGCGCCCATACCAATCTGGATATGGCCCCCGGCGGCGTGAACGACGCGCTGTGCGAGGCGCTGGGCATGACCTACGAAAAGCTGCCGGAAGAATACGCGGAGGGCTTTCTGAACGCGGGCACGGTCCCCGGGGTGGATACCGCCCCGGCGCTGGCGGCCCACATCGCCAAAAGGCTTTCCGCGGCGGTGCGCTTTGCGGACGCGGGCGTACCCATTACAAAAATCGGCGTGTGCTCCGGCGCTGGCGCGGATGAGTATGCGGAGGCCAAACGGGCGGGCTGCAACGCGATGATCACCGGCGACGCCTCCTACCACGACTTTCTGGACGCGCAGGCGGCCGGCGTTTCCCTCTTTGCCGCCGGGCACTACGAAACGGAGATCGTCATCGTGGACGCGCTGATCCAAAAGCTGTCGGCGGCGTTCCCGTCGGCGCAGTTCCTTCCGTCGGAGCGCCCCTGCCCCATACAAACGGTGATCTGACATGGGCGTTGACGGTATTTTTCTACACTTCTTAAAAAACGAGATCGCGGATTACGCGGTGGGGGCCAGGATCGAAAAGATCTACCTGCCCACCAAATACGAGCTGGTTTTGGGACTGCGCACCCGGGCGGAGGCCCGGCGGCTGTTCATCTCCGTGGGCGGCAACGCCCCCCGGTTCAACTTTACCGCCGCGTCGCCCGAAAACCCCGCCCAGCCGCCCATGCTGTGCATGCTGCTGCGCAAGCAGCTTACCGGCGCGGTGATCCGGGAGGTGCGTCAGGCCGGGCTGGACCGCGTCGTTTTCTTCGACATGGACGCCACGGACGAGATCGGCGACCGGGTGAAACGGACGCTGGTCGTGGAGATCATGGCCCAGTATTCCAACTGCATCCTGTTGGATGAAAACGGCGTCATCATCGACGCGCTCAAGCGGGTGGACGCCGCCAAATCCTCCTTCCGGGAGGTGCTGCCCAAGCTCCCCTACCGGCTGCCGCCCCAGCAGGATAAATACGATATCCGCGAGGTTTCCCCGGAGGAGATCGTCCGCCGTGTGCTCTCTTATGAAAACAAGACGCTGTCCTCGGCGATCCTGAATACCCTCAGCGGCGTGTCGCCCCTTGTCTCCAAGGAGCTGGCCTACCGGGTCACGCTGGGCGACAGGGCGGTGGCGGAGCTGCCGGAAACCGCCAGAGAGCGGCTGCTGCACGAGGTGACCGTCTTAAAGGATTTCGTGGAGGCGGGTAAGCCCCAGCCCTGCTGGCTGACAGACGCCGCCGGGGCCAATCTGGAGTTTTCCTATCTCCCCCTTACGCTTTACGCCAACGACGCCCTGCGGCACGACGCGCGTACCCTTTCGGAAATATTGGACCGCTTTTATGAGGAGCGGGAAAAGCTGCGCCGGGCCAAATCCAAGGCGGAGGACCTGTTCCGGGCGGTGGCCGCCTTAAAGGAGCGGACCGCCAAAAAGCTGAACGTGCAGCGGGAGGAGCTGGCCGCCTGCGAGGACCGGGAGCAAAAGCGCGTGTGGGCGGAACTGATCAACGCCAACCTGTATTCCCTTGCAAAGGGCGCCGCCTTTTATGAGGTGCAGGATTATTACAACGGTTATCAGACGGTTCGCATCCCCGCGGACCCGCTGCTGACCCCCTCGCAGAATTCCCAGCGGTACTATAAGGAGTACCGCAAGGCCCAGACCGCCCAGAGAATATTGACAGAGCAGATCGAAAAGGGCATGGCGGACCTGGCCTATCTGGAGACAGTGGAGGATGAGCTCAGCCGGGCGGAGACGGAAAAAGAACTGACCGAGATCCGCTTTGAGCTGTCCGGCGCCGGGTTCCTGAAAAGCAAAACCGGCACAAAGAACAAAAAGAACGCCCCCCTGCCGCCCCTGAAATTCACGTCCCCGAACGGCTTTACGGTGCTGGTGGGCCGGAACAATACGCAGAATGACGATCTGTCATTCAAAAAGGCCGCCAAAAACGACTGGTGGTTCCACGCCCAGAAGGCGCCGGGCTCCCACGTGATCCTGGTGTGCAACGGCGCGGAAGCGCCGGAGACGGACATGGAGTTTGCCGCGAAAACCGCGGCGTGGTTCTCCTCCGTCCGCGAGCGGGGCAGCGTGGAGGTGGATTACACGAAGGTCCGCAACCTGAAAAAGCCCCCCGCCGCCCGGCCGGGTTACGTGGTCTATCACGTGTACCAGACGGTGTACGCGAAGGCGGAGAGGCCGGACGCAACCCCGTAGCGCGGCACCTCAGTGCCGCTCACAACGAGTGTAGCATTATTATGTTTCTCTGGTGGATATCATTTTGATAGACAACAATAACCCATTTTTCAGTCGCAAATGTAACAATCCCCAACAGCGGCACTGAGGTGCCGCGCTACCGAAATCAATCAAGAAAGGAAACAGTCATGGCAAAGTATTCCATCGGCGTTGACTACGGCACGCTTTCGGGCCGCGCGCTGATCGTCAACAATCAGACCGGCGAGGAGCTGGCCTCCTCCGTATTTGAATATCCTCACGCGGTGATGGACGAGGCGCTGCCCTCCGGCAAAAAGCTGGGGGTGGACTGGGCGCTGCAGCACCCGCAGGATTACCTGGACGTGCTGTACCACACCATCCCCGCGGTGCTGAAGGAGAGCGGCGTCGCGCCCGAAGACGTCACCGGCATGGGGCTGGATTTCACCGCCTGCACGCTGCTGCCCGCCAAGGCGGACGGCACGCCGCTGTGTTTTTTGCCCCAGTATGAGGATGAGCCCAACGCCTACGTCAAGCTCTGGAAGCACCATGCGGCGCAGGACCACGCCAACCGGCTGAACAAAATCGCCGCCGACCGGAAGGAACCGTGGCTGAACAACTACGGCGGCAAGATCTCCTCCGAATGGGCGCTGCCCAAAATCTGGCAGGTGCTGGAGGAATCGCCGGAAATCTACGAAGCGGCGGACGTGTTCGTGGAGGCCGCCGACTGGGTCACCTGGCAGCTGGTGGGCCACAAGGTCCGCTCCGCCTGCTGCGCGGGCTATAAGGAGATGTGGAACAAAAAGACCGGGTTCCCCTCCAAAGACTTCTTCAAAGCGCTGGATCCCCGCCTGGAAAACGTGGCGGAAGAAAAGCTCTCCGGCGACATCGCCCCCACCGGCACCCGGGCGGGCGGCCTGACGGAGGCAATGGCCGCGAAGCTGGGCCTGTGCCCCGGCACAGCGGTGGCACAGGCGGTCATCGACGCCCATGTGTTCGTGCCCGCCGCGGGCATCGCGGAAAGCGGCAAAATGCTGGCCATCATGGGCACCTCCACCTGCCATATGCTGCTGGGCGACGAGGACAAGCAGGTCAAGGGCATCTGCGGCGTGGTGGAGGACGGCATCCTGCCGGGCTTTTTCGGCTATGAGGCCGGCCAGGCCTGCGTGGGCGACCACTTCCAGTGGTTCATTGAAAACTGCCTGCCCGCTTCCTACGTGGAAGACGCGAAAGCGCAGGGCGTGAACATTCATAAATATCTGCGGGCAAAAGCCGAACAGCTCAAACCCGGCGAAAGCGGCCTTGTGGCGCTGGACTGGTGGAACGGCAACCGCTCCTGCCTGGTAGACGTGGACCTGACCGGTATGCTGCTGGGCATGACCCTGCTGACAAAGCCGGAGGAAATCTACCGGGCGCTGATCGAAGCCACCGCCTACGGCACCCGCGCCATCATCGAGACCTTTGCCGAATACGGCGTGCCTGTCCGGGAGTTCTACGCTGCGGGCGGCATCGCCAAAAAGGACCCCATGATGATGCAGATCTACGCCGACGTGCTGAAGATCCCCGTGCGCATCGCGGGCAGCGACCAGGGCGGCGCGCTGGGCTCCGCCATCTTCGGAAGCGTCGCCGCGGGCAGCGGCAACGGCGGCTACGACAGCGTGTTTGAGGCGGCTTCCCGCCTGGGCAAGGTGCTGGATACGGTCTATGTACCGATTCCGGAACATTCCGCCGTCTATGATAAGCTGTACGCGGAGTATAAGACCCTGCACGACTATTTCGGCAAGGGTGAAAACGACGTGATGAAGCGCCTGAAGGCCATCAAAAAAGAAGTGAAATAAGCAACCGAATATAAGGAGGACACCGTTATGTATGAAGCATTAAAGCAAAGAGTTTACGAAGCCAATATGCAGCTGAGGGACTACGGTCTTGCCCCGTTCACCTGGGGCAACGCGTCCGAGTGCAGCCGGGAGGACGGCGTGTTCGCCATCAAGCCCTCCGGCGTATCCTACGACGAGCTGACGCCGGATAAGATCGTGGTCGTCAACTTTGACGGAAAGGTGGTGGACGGCGATCTGAAGCCCTCCTCCGACACCATGACACACGCGGTGCTGTACCGCAAGTTCCTCACCATCGGCGGCGTGGCCCACAGCCATTCCGTCAACGCCGTCGCCTTTGCCCAGGCGGGCTATCCCATCCCGGCCTTCGGCACCACTCACGCGGATTTCGCCTACGGGGAGGTGCCCTGCACCCGCAAGATGAAGGACGAAGAGGTGGAGTATTATTATGAATACAACACCGGCATCGTGATCGTGGAGTGCTTCCGGGAGAAGAAGCTGAACGAAAACGAGATCCCCGCCTGTCTGGTCAAGAATCACGGCCCCTTCACCTGGGGCGCCTCCGCCATGGAGGCGGTGAAAAATTCCGCTACGCTGGAAATCGTGGCGGAGATGGCCATCAAGACCCTGACCGTGAAGAACTTCGCCTATAAAAAGGAATTCAACAGCATGCCCAAAAACCTGCTGGATAAGCACTATTCCCGCAAGCACGGCAAGGACGCCTACTACGGGCAGAACTGATAAAAGGATACCATGACCGAATTTACCCATTTGCATATCCACACGGAATACAGCCTGCTGGACGGCGCCTGCCGCATCAAGCCCCTGATCAAGCGGGTGAAGGAGCTGGGCATGACCAGCATCGCCATGACCGATCACGGCGTGATGTACGGCGCGGTGGATTTTTACAAGGCCTGCAAGGAAGAGGGCATCAACGGCATTATCGGCTGTGAGGTCTACGTCGCCCCCCGCACGCGGTTCGACAAGGTCCACGGCATCGATAACGAGCGCTACCACCTGATTCTGCTGTGCGAAAACCAGACGGGCTACCAGAACCTGATCAAAATGGTCTCCGCCGCGTGGGTGGACGGCTTTTATACCAAGCCCCGTGTGGATAAGGAGCTGCTGGAAAAGTATCACGAGGGCCTCATCTGCCTTTCCGCCTGTCTGGCGGGGGAGATCCCCCAGGCCATCCTGCACAACGACTACGAAAAGGCGCGGGAGACAGCCCTGTGGTATAAGAACGTCTTCGGCGAGGGCAACTACTTCATCGAGCTGCAGGACCACAACCTGCCGGAGCAGAAGCAGAGCAATCCCTTCCTCATCAAGCTGGCCAGGGAGCTGGATATCCCCATGGTCGTTACCAACGACGCCCACTATATCAATAAAGAGGACGCGGAGATCCAGAAGATCCTGCTGTGCATCGCCACCAAGCACACGCTGGAGGAGGATACCGGCATGGGCTTTGCCACGGAGGAGTTCTACGTCAAATCCGGCGACGAGATGGCGGCGCTCTTCCCCGACGTGCCGGAGGCGGTCACCAACACCAACGAGATCGCAAAACGCTGCCATGTGGAATTCAAGTTCGGCGATACCAAGCTGCCCATCTTCACTATCCCCGGCAATCCCGATCACTTTGAATACTTCAAAAACATGTGCTACGAGGGCATGGTGAAGCGCTACGGCGAAAACTACCCGCCCGAGTACATGGACCGGCTCAACTATGAGCTGGGCGTCATCCACCAGATGGGGTTCATCGACTACTTCCTCATCGTGTGGGATTATATCAACTACGCCAAAAGCGTCGGTATCCCCGTGGGCCCGGGCCGTGGCTCCGGCGCCGGCAGTATCGCCGCTTATACCTGCGGCATCACGGATATCGACCCCATGCGCTACTCCCTGCTGTTCGAACGTTTCCTGAACCCCGAGCGCGTCAGCATGCCCGACTTTGATATCGACTTCTGTTACGAGCGCCGGCAGGACGTGATCGACTATGTGGTGCGCCGCTACGGCGCGGACCACGTGGCGCAGATCGCCACCTTCGGCACCCTGGCCGCCAAGGGCGCGGTGCGGGACGTGGGCAAGGTGCTGGGCATGTCCGTGGCCGAGGTGGCCGCGGTGACCAAGGAGATCCCGCAGGAGCTGGGCATGACCATCCAGAAGGCGCTGGAATCCAGCCAGGACCTGCGGAAGATGTACGACTCCAACGCCATGGTCAAAAAGGTCATCGACACCTCCATCAAGATCGAGGGCATGCCCCGCAACACAGGCATGCACGCCTGCGGCGTGGTGATCTGCGACAAGCCGGTGGACGAATACGTGCCCCTGTTCCGCAGCGGCGACGCCATCGTCACCCAGTATTACAAGGGCTGGGTGGAGAAGCTGGGCCTGCTGAAGATGGACTTCCTGGGCCTGCGTACCCTGACGGTGATCACCGACGCGGTGAACATGATCCGCAAAAAGGTGCCGGATTTCGACATCATGAAGATCGACGTGGACGATCAGAAGGTCTACAAGATGCTGGGCGAGGGCGGCACCTTCGGCGTGTTCCAGTGCGAATCCGGCGGCATCCGGGCGCTGATGATCAACATGCAGCCCCGCAACCTGGAAGATATCATCGCCGTTATCGCCCTGTACCGCCCCGGCCCCATGGATTTCATCCCGGCCTACCTCAAGAACCGGAAGGACCCGGAGCACATCAAATACCACTGTCCGGAGCTCAAGCCCATTCTGGACGTGACCTACGGCTGCATCGTTTATCAGGAGCAGGTCATGCAGATCTTCCGTGAGCTGGCCGGCTATTCCATGGGCGCCGCCGACATGGTGCGCCGCGCCGTGGCGAAAAAACAGCCGGAGGTGCTGGCCGAGCAGAAGGAATACTTCCTGTACGGTTCCGACGGCACCAAGGCCTCCAAGTGCGACGGCTGCCTGAAGCGGGGCATCAGCAAAGAGGCGGCGGAAGCCATCTTTGACGACATGGCCTCCTTTGCCTCCTACGCCTTCAACAAGTCCCACTCTGCGGCCTATTCGCTGCTGACCTACCAGACCGCCTGGCTGCGCTGCTATTACCCCCAGGAATTCATGGCCGCCATGCTGACCAGCGTGCTGGACAACACCGACAAGGTGGTGGGCTACATCACCGAATGCCAGACCAACCTGGGCTTTGACGTGCTGCCCCCCAGCGTGAACGAATCCATGGAAAAGTTCACTGTTGTGGGCGATAACGTGCGCTTCGGCCTGCTGGCCATCAAGAATCTGGGCAGCGGCGTCATTCAGACCATCATCAACGAGCGGGAGGCCAACGGCCCCTATGAGAGCTTTTATTCCTTCTGCAAGCGCTGCTACTGCCGAGACCTGAACCGCCGCGCGCTGGAACAACTGATCAAAAGCGGCGCGGTGGACTGCTTCGGCCTGAACCGCCGCCAGATGACGCTGATGATCGACGATATCCTGAAGGACCTGGAAAGCGACGCAAAAAACAAGATCGAAGGGCAGATCGGCCTGTTCGATATCGGCGGGGCGCTGGCGAACGCGGTGGAGATCACACCGCCGGACGTGGAGGAATTTCCGGACAAGGAGCGGCTGGCCGACGAAAAGATGGCCACCGGCCTTTATATGTCCGGCCACCCCATGGCGGAGCACCGGCGGCTTTCCAAAAGCGTCGGCAGCGTAAAGGTTTCCGACGTGCTGGAATCCTCCCTGTCCGACCCCGCCTCGCCCTATCACGACGGCGACAAGGTCCGCCTGCTCGGCATCATCTCCACCATGCGCAAAAAGATCACCAAGAACAACACCACCATGGCCTTTCTGACCGTGGAGGATACCTACGGGGCCATCGAGGTGATGGTGTTCCCCAAGCGGTACGATACATACGGGCCGTATCTGATCGAGGACGAGATCGTGCTGATCACGGCGAAGGTGTCCCTCAGCGACGACGAGGTGCCAAAGCTGCTGCTGGAGGAGTGCGTTCCCCTGGACCAGATCCCGGACGACGCCAAGCTGCTGGAAAACTATAAGCTGCCGGAGCGGGATTACGCCATGCACCAAAGCGCCTACACCATGTTTGAAAGCGGGGAGGCCTACCAGGCGCCGGCCGCTTCCTATGAGGCGCCCCCCGTCTATGACGA
>CAMJYF010000008.1 GCA_946409885.1 uncultured Clostridia bacterium
ATGGCCTTCTCCTTTTTTATGCCGCCGTCACGGGTCGGGGATACTTCCTTCAGTCCCCACACCACCTCGTCGGCGTCATTCTCCCGCGCGGCGGCCACGGCGGCCGACAGAATGCCGGAAACCAGCTCGTCGTCCGCGTCCATAAAGCCCAGGTATTCGCCCCGGGCGGCGTCGATCCCCAGGTTCCGGGCCTCCCCCGCGCCAACGTTTCGGGGGGCGTGGATCGCGCGGATGCGCCCGTCCCGCCGCGCCAGTTCGTCGCAAAGGGCGCCGCTGCCGTCGGTGGAGCAGTCGTTCACGAGGATCAGCTCAAAATCGCCGTAGTCCTGCCGCAGCAGGCTCTCCGCCGCAGTGTTCAGGTAGGGCGCCGCGTTGTATACGGGCATTACCACGCTCACAAAAGGGGTATCGTTCATATCGTTCCTCTCAGCCGCCGTCCCGGGACGGCACGGCCTTTTGTTATCGGATCAGGTCGTGGAACCGCAGGATGTTGCGGTGGTCGCAGGGCAGCTCCCCGGCCTGCTCCTGTTTGATGATCCGCACGATGCGGTCGTTGATGGGGGTGGGTATGCCCACCTTGCGGCCCCATTCGCACACCACGCCGTTGATGGCGTCCACCTCGCAGGGCTTGCCGTGGCGGATGTCCTGCAGCATGGAGGGGACGATCTCCCGGTGTTTTTTCATGGCCACCGGCAGCAGCGCGGTGCCGAAGGCCCGCTTCAGACCGCCCCGGTAGTAAAACAGCTTTGTGATATCCTTGCCCTGCACCGGCGCGAACACCGCTCCCGCGGCCTGCCCCACGTCGATGCACTCCTTCATGCAGCGGATGGCCACCTGCCGGACGGTTTTATCCTCCGACACGGCGCCGAAATTGCCGCCCACCACGGTGCCAAGGCCCGAAAAGGTGGCGTTGATCAGCAGCTTGCTCCAGCGGGCGCCCAGCAGGTTTTCCTCCATATACACCGGGCACATCTTTTCCAGCAGGCCCTTCACCGTGGAAATCTGCCGGTCGGTGATGCCCTCCATGGCGCCCATGTGAAAGGAGAGGGAATCCGGCTCGCTGGTCAGGGTGCATACCCCCGGCTCATCCAGCGAAGCGCCCCATTCCACCACGCAGCCCATGGTATGGTTTTTGCCCACGATGGCGGCGACGCCCGGCTCCGGTATGCCGTTCTGCAGCGTGACGATCACGCCCTCCTCCGTCAAAAAGGGCTTTAAAAAGGAGACCACCTGGTCGTTGTACAGCTGCTTGGTCATCAGAAAGATCACGTCGTAGCGGCCTGCCATCGCGTTGGGCGTGATGGCCCTTACCGGCTGAATAAAATCAACGGTGCCCCGGATATGGGCGCCCTTTTCGTTCAGCGCGTCCACGTGGGCTTTGTTGCGGTTGATCAGCTCCACGTCCGCCCCGTTTTTTGTCAGATAGGCGCCCAGCACCGTGCCCAGCGATCCCGCGCCGTAAATGGCGTATTTCATGCGTATTCCTCCCCCGGTCATGGCGGTCTGCGGCCGCCCCTTGGGCAGCCATACCCTTTATTATACTCCCAAACGGGCGGATTGTAAAGAAAAAAAGACCGGATCCCCAAAAAAGATGCGATCTTTCCCTTGATTCTTCCTTTTCCTTATGTTACACTATACCAAATCAATTGATGAGGGTGATAGAATGAAGAGTTATTTCAGAAGAACGCTGGCCTTGCTGGCGGTGGCGGCGCTGCTGGCGGCCTTTGCGCTGCCCGCCTTTGCCGTTTCCAAAGAGGAGCTGCAGCGGATCTGCGACGAGGCGACCTCCGGTATTACTGCGGCCATTCTGTACGACGAGACCAACGACGTGATCCTGTATGAAAAGAACGCGGACAAGCAGGTGCAGATCGGCAGCATCACCAAGGTGCTGAACGCCTGCGCCGCGGTAAAGTACATGGACGCTGATTTCAAGATCCGCGTCGCCGGCGAGATCGACTACGTCAAGTCCTACGCCAGCCGCGCGCCGGTCGCCAAGGGCGAGCGTTATACCTTTGAGCAGCTGCTGTACGCCATGCTGGTCCCCTCCGGCTGCGACGCGGCCTACGTCATCGCGGATATGACGGGCCGTATGGCCGCCGGCGGCCGTGACAGCGGTCTCAGCAGCTGGGCCGCCCTGCAGGGCGGCGTGGCCGAGATGAACAAGGTGCTGGAGGAGCTGGGCTGCACCAACTCCCACTTCGTCAATCCGGACGGGCAGGACGAGTACGGCCAGTACACCACCTGCCGGGATTACCTGAAGGTGCTGCGCCACGCCATGACCAATCCGCTGATCCGCACCGTGGTGAGCAAGTACCATTACGAATGCTACGACGAGGCAGGAGGCTTCCACTCCTGGAACACCACCAACAGCATGATCAATCCGGACAGCGTTTACTATTATGAGGGCGCAAAGGGCATCAAGACCGGCAGCGCGAACGCGGCCGGCTACTGCCTGGCGCTGGAGGCGGAACGCGGCGGACGGACGCTGATCTCTCTGGTGGTCGGCGCGGAATCCGGCGCCCACAGATGCACCGTGACCACAAAAATGATGGACGCGGCCTTTGACTACGCCGTTCCGGCTTCCTCCAACCCCGGCGGAACCGGCACGGAGCCCGGTACTACACCCGGCACTACCCCCGGCACTACCCCCGGCACAACGCCCGGCGGCCCCTCGGTTCCCACTGGGATAAGGCCCATGGGCGATATTGACAAGGACGGGCAGGTGACCCCCTCCGACGCCCGTCTGGTGCTGCGGATCTCCATCTACCTGGAGGACCCGCAGGCGTTTGACCTGGCCTACGCGGATATGGACGGCGACCGCTATATCTCCCCCGCGGACGCCCGTCTGGTGCTGCGCAAGGCCGTGGGGCTGGAAACGGCCTGACGGCCGGTCCCATGTCGTCCGGCCTGCCCCGGCGGTCAAGCGCATCTTTCCCTGGCAAACAGAACAGGATCCCTGAACGGAAAAAAGTTCAGGGATCCTTTTTACGCGGTACGGGATAGGATTCAGCGCGGTTTTGCGACAACGGCGCGTCGGTGTTCACCAGCCGCAAAATCGCCCTGGCGTCCCCGGCGGTCAGCGCGCCGTCGCCGTTCACGTCGGCCGCACGGAATTCCCGTGAGCCCGCCTGCCAGACGGGCAGGCCGATGGAGGCCTGCAGGGCGTAGTGGGCGTCGGCCTCGTTGACCGCGCCGTCGCGGTTCACGTCGTACCGGCCGAAGGCGACCGCGTCCCCCGGCGGGGGGATCGCCGCGCCGCAGATGGCGCAGCCCCGCACCGCCGTGCCGTTTCCGTCGCGGAACGTCCAGCCCGGGGTGTGGAAAAAGGAGGCCAGCGGTTCCGTCCAGGCGCCGCCGCAGCGTTGGCAGCGGCAGGCGGCTTTGCCTGCCGTGGCGCAGCCCGGCGGGGTGTAGGTCAAAACCAGGTCGTGCCCCAGCGGCGGAATCACGGCGGCCTCCACCAGCGTTTTGCCGCAGGCTTTGCAGCGGCAGCCCTCCGTCAGCCCGGCGGCCCGGCAGGCGGCCGGCAGACCGGGGTCGGTCACCCGGTCGTGGCCCGTGGAGCGGACCGTTACTTCGGAATAGGAGTAGCCGCAGGCGCAGGTAAAGGTGCGGTAGCCGTCGCGCTCGCAGTCCGGCGGAGTCTCCTTTTGCGAGAAAACGTGGCTGTGGGGCGCGTAAAGGGAGGTGAGAAACCGCCGCCCCGCCGCGGAGGGCGCGCCGTTGGGGGAATCGATCACCTCGCAGATCAGCTGCCCGTCCTCATACCGGAAGCCGTAGATCCGGTCGCTTCCGGCAAGCGTTGGGGAAAAGATCTTTTCCCGTTTGCCGCCTGTCGTTTCCCACCGGTAAACGCCGTCGGGGCCGCTGTAATACAGCTCCGTTCCGCAGGAGGCCAGCCGGGCGTAACAGCCGGGGTAGCGCCCCCATACGCCCTCCGCCGCAAAAACGGCGGATTGGTCCGCGTACCGCCGCACCGTGCCGGTGGGGGTATCCACGTAATAGATCCCGCCGCCCGCCAGCGAAAAGGCCGCCTCGGAGCGTTTCCAGAACCGGTCGTCGAAGGCGGTGGAGGCGGGCAGCGTGGAATAGTCGCCCGCCGCGTGGTTGTTGGCGTAAAAGGCGGCGGTGGACAGCAGAAAGTTGTCGTGCTGTACCCGCCCCGCAATATCCGGAAAGGGATCGTCAAAGGTCACGTCCACATGGTAGGGGACGCCCCCGATCCACACAAGGTTCCAGGAGTGGTTCAGGGCCAGGGAATAGCAGTAGCCGCACCGGACGCCCACCCGGTTCAGCAGGTACAGATACGCCCGGGTGTAGCCGTCGCACACCGCCGTGCGTTCCACCAGCGCGCCGTACAGATCCCGCGCCCGCGCGCCGGGGGTCCCTCCGTTCACGGCCGCCTCGTCGTAGGCGCAGTGTACCGCCAGCCGGTCGTGGATCAGCAGCGCCTTTTCCGTCTCCCCCAGGGCGGCGTTGCCCTCAATGCCGTTCAGCAGCCGGTCCGCGGCGGAGACGCATTCGGCCAGCATCCTGCCGTATTCCTCCGGGGCGCAGTTGTAGGTCACGTCCACGGTGCGCAGCAGGTCCGTGTGGGTAAAGGTCAGCCCCTCCACACAGAACAGCTCCGGCAGCTCGTAGTAGATCCGGTCCGACACGGCCTGCTTCAGCTCCTCGGAATAGGCGAAGCGGAAGGCGGACACGTCTATGCGGGAAACGCCCTTTCTGACGTTATCCACCACGTAGCGGATAAGCCCGTCCGTCTGATCCGCCGCGGCAGCCCGGGGAAGGAAAAACCGCGGCAGAACAGCAAACAACGCGGCCGCCAGCAGAACGGCCGCGGACCGGGCAAAAAACCGGCGCTTTGCGGATACGGTATGGTAAGAAAAAGAAAGGCGACATTCCTGCCGCCTTTGCTTGGTTGTCATTCGGATGTTCTCTGGAAATAGGTCAGCAGCGTGGAGATGATCAAAATCAGCCATTCCACCAGCACCTGGATGGGACCGGGCAGATATTCGTCGTAAAGCGGACTGCCGTCGCTGGAAACGCCCTGCTCGTTATAGGTGGAGGATTCTTCTGTCATGATAATACCCCTTTCATAAAGATAATCATACATTATTATTATAATGACAGGCGGATAGGTTGTCAATTGGCCAAATCAACAGTTTTTCCCGTAAGAAACTGGTAAAAACGCGACATCAGATCTGGTAGAAGCCTACCTTTTTCATCACCTTGCGCAGGGTCTTCCGGGCCAGGTACGCGGCCTTTTGGGCGCCCTCGGCGGCGCATTTTTCAATGTACGCCTTATCGGCAAGAATGTGCTCGTACTCGTCCCGCAGGGGGCGCAGCTCCTCGGCCACGGCCTCCGCCACGGCCGCCTTGAAATCGCCGTAGCCCCTGCCCGCGAATTCCGCCTCAATCGCGGCAAAGTCCTTGCCGGTGCAGCAGGAATAGATGGTCATCAGGTTGGAAACGCCGGGCTTGTCCGGGCTGTAGCGGACCACGGCCTCGGAATCGGTGACGGCGCTTTTGATCTTCTTTACCATCACGTCGGTGGGGTCGGTCAGGGAGATAAAGGCCTTCTGGTTGGGGTCGGATTTGCTCATCTTCTTTTCCGGCTCCTGCAATGACAGGATCTTGGCGCCCTTTTTGCCGATGTAGGGCTGGGGGATCCTGAACACCTCGCCGTACAGGCCGTTGAAGCGCTCCGCCACGTCCCGCGCCAGCTCCAGGTGCTGCTTCTGGTCGTCGCCCACGGGCACCTGGTCCGCGCCGTACAGCAGAATATCCGCCGCCATCAGGATGGGATAGGTGAACAGGCCCACGTTGACGTTGTCCGCGTGGCGCTGGGATTTATCCTTGAACTGGGTCATGCGGCTGGCCTCGCCGAACTGGGTATAGCAGTTCAGCACCCACGCCAGCTGGGAATGCTCCGCCACGTGGCTTTGCAGAAAAACGATGTTCTTTTCCGGGTCCAGCCCCAGGGCCAGCAGCATGGCGTACATCTCCACCGACCGGCGGCGCAGGTCCTTGGGCTCGCTGCGCACCGTAATGGCGTGCAGGTCGGCCACGCCGAAGATGCAGTCGTTTTCCGCGGCCATATCGTGCCAGTTTTTAAAGGCGCCCAGATAGTTGCCCAGCGTAGGCGTACCGGAGGCCTGCACAAAGCTGAGAACGGTTTTTTTGGTTTCGTTGTTGGGTGTATCCATTTTATTCTCCGTGTTTTTTATTTTATCAGGTAGCTGCCGAAGGTCACCATGCCTACCGGCTTCAGGTTTTTGATCTCTTTCCGCTCCGAGGGCACGTCCCCCGTCACGGAGGTGAAATCGATGCGGAAAACCTCGCCGTCCCGGGCGCTTTCCAGGCAGATCAGCTTTTTGCCCTGCATGGTCACGTTGATGGCGCCGCTGGCGTTTTCAAAAACGTATTTCACGCAGGTGGGGTCGTCCTTCTGCCGTTCGCTGCGGTGCGCGTTTTCCAGCGGGGGGAAGTTGGAAAAATTGAAGGCGTTGATGTTCATGTTTTTGATGGAATCGATCTCTCCCAGCAGGCTCGCGTCCAGACGGGCCTTTTCATTCGGCTCCACCAGATAGGTTTTTTTGCCCACCTTCAAAATGCCGATCTGTTTGTCGTTGAATTCCATCGACAGGTACAGGGAGTTGGGCGTGCGCGCCGCCTCCATGGGGCTTCTGCCGGAGGAATCCACGGTGGAGCCGACAAAGTAGAAGGTACCGCTGCGCAGCACGTCGTACTCATTGTCCTTTTCCGGCTCGATAAAGCCTTCCGCCGGTTCGGAAGCAGGCTCAGAGGACGGCTCAGAGGACGGCTCAGAAGACGGCTCAGAAGACGGCTCAGAGGACGGCTCAGAGGACGGCTCAGAGGACGGTTCGGAGGATGGCTCAGAGGACGGTTCGGAGGACGGTTCAGAGGACGGCTCAGAGGACGGCTCGGAATAGGGTTCCGAAACGGGTTCGGAAGACGGCTCGGAAGACGGTTCAGACGACGGTTCCGAAGAAGGCTCCGAAGAAGGCTCCGAAGAAGGCTCGGAAGAGGGTTCAGACGACGGTTCGGAAGACGGTTCCGAAGACGGTTCAGAGGAGGGCTCTGAAGAAGGCTCCGAAGACGGCTCCGAAGAGGGTTCGGAAGAAGGCTCGGAGGGTTCTTCCTCTCCCACCTCAATCTCGGGCAGCCGGTCCAGCGAAACGGAAGCCCGCAGGATCAGCCGCGCGTCGGCGGATTCCAGTTCGCCGTTGCTGTCCACGTCGGCGGCCAGCATCTGCTCGGTGGAAAGATTCTCCAGCCGCACGGAGGCCCGCAGCGCCAGACGGGCGTCGGCGGATTCAATAAGGCCGTTGCCGTCCACGTCGCCCAGCCTGCGTTTGGCAAAGGAGGGCGCGGCAAAGGAAGACAGCGCCACCGCTATCACCAGCAGGGCGGAAAGGACCGTCGTAAAATATTTCTTGGTCATCATGCTAACATCTCCATTTTTCGGTTGGTTATATGATACATGATTTTGCCCGAAAAGGCAAGGGTTATTTCAGAAAGCCGCCGGTGGCCCGCGTTATTCTTTCACCGTTTCCGGTTTTTGCATGATGTACAGCAGCTCCTTGTCCCCGTTGGCGATCACCCTGACGTCGGTATACCCCAGCGCTTTGTACTGCTCCTTGTATTTCTCGCAGTCGTAGCGCAGGTCCAGGATCACGTAATCCGCGTCCTCGCTTTCGTCCGTCTCGTGGTACCAGTCCTCGTAGATCTCGTCCCGCTGGCACAGGTGGGGCAGCAGATAGGTGGAGCAGATCACCGAGGCGTCGTCCGGGATCTCCTCCAGCGCCTGATTCATCACCGCGTAGTCCGCCCGGTTGCCGCGGTATTTGCTCTGATAATACAGCCCTCTGCTGACGGCGGAGCCGAAAAACAGCAGCGCCGTCACGGCCGCGCCTGCGCTGAGGAAGGTCTTTACCGTGGGCTTGGGCAGGTCGTTCAGGTTGATAACGGCCAGGTACACCAGAAACGCCGTCACGCCGAAGTGGTACTGAAAGCCGATATCGTACTGGTAGGGGTACACGGGCATCAGGTTCATCAGCACCATGGGCAGCACCAGCAGCAGGTTGGACACCTTCTTGGCGGCCAGGGGCGCAAAGGCCAGCGGGGCCAGCAGCTGCAGCGCGAACCAGATCTTGGAGGCGTATCCGCCGCCGTTATCCACAAACAGCTGGGTGAACACGTAGCCGGGGGCCACCAGCACGTTTTTTACCACCTCTATCAGGGAACCGCCCAGGGGCAGGTAGTTTTCGTACCGGCCGGTCATCACCCCGTTGCCGTATTTCGTCAAAAAGTACAGCGCGGCGAAAAAGTAGGCCAGCGCGCCGCAGGCCATGGCGGCGGCCGTTACGGGACGGCGGCGGGCGATCAGCGCGTACAGGGCGAAAAACACCACGTACACCGCCGCGTCCTCCTTTACAAACAGGGTCAGCAGCGTAAACACCGCCAGCGCCGCCGGGCGCTCCGTCTCAAAAAAGTAGAACACCCACAGCAGCAGCGGGTATAAAAAGCAGTTTTCGTGCAGGTCGTAGTTGGTGCCGCACACCACCGCCGGGTGGAACAGCGCGATAAAGCACAGCGCCAGCGAGCGGGCGTTGGAAAAGCCGTACCGCCTGGCCAGCAGCAGCACCGGCAGCACGGCGCTGCCCAGGATCAGCGGCTGCACCAGCTCCAGCGTGACCGGGGAGGGGAACAGCGCGTACAGCGGCAGGATGACGTAAAAAATGGGGGAAACGTGGACGGCGAAGTGGGACAGCAGCATATCCCGCTCGCAGGTGGTAAAGGGCCGCAGGGACCGGCGCATATTGTAGAACATCTGGCAGAAGATGCCGAAATCGTAGTTGGGGGCGGTAAAGCTCTTCAGCCGCGCGATGGCGGTGCCCCCCACCAGCAGCACGAACACACAGAACATGATGGCGGCGACGGCCCATTTTTTCAGGCTGCTGACCGGGCGCTTCAGCCGCAGCCAGCCCTTGACCCGGCAGTAATACACGAACACAGCCGCCAGCGCCGCCATGCCGAAGCTGTAATACCAGGATTCCGCGTTCAGCACGGTAAGGCCGGCGTAAAGGGAAAAGCTGACCCCCAGCACAAGGGCGTCCGCCCGCTCCCGTTTGCGAAGGATCACGTGCAGCAGGCAGGCCGCGATGAAATTCAGAACGAACACCACGGCAAAGGTGGGCAGGCCGGTTTCGGCCGCCTTTTGCAGAGACACACTGCCGCCGTTCAGAAAAAAGAAAAAGACGGCGCTCAGGCACCAGGCGGAGAACAGCCTCAGTATCAGATGATCGAACGGCAGCCGCGAAAGCTTTTCCGACAGACGGGCTTTGGACATACCAACGTCCCCTTTTATCGTATTTTTGTATATGATACCCCTTTTCCGGTTTTTTGTCAATCGGGCATTTCCGCCGCCTGCCGCGGCGGGCGACGCATGGCTCCGCCCCGGGGCCTTGCCGGCCTTTTGAAAAAGGCCGGACCGAAAACGTTTCATTTTGTCTCATCCCACAACAATCCGTGATGAACTTTTTTTCCGCGAAACGCCGTTTCACTATGGACATCGGCGGCGGGGAGGAGTATACTGCAAAGGAAAGCATCCCCATCAGAAATCAGAGAGAGAAGGAACGCGTATGAAACCGAAAGCGATTTTTATGGGCACGCGGGAAGCCATCGCCAACGCCTACAGCAAAGAGACCGTGGCGCTGCTGGCGGAGGAGCTGGAGCTGCTGCCGGAATATTATACGGAGGAGGTCCTGCGGGACGGCCGTCCCCATCCGGAGCTGGCGGAGGTCACCTGCGCCTTTTCCACCTGGGGCGTCACCGCTCTGACGGAGGCGGAGCTGGCCGCCCTGCTGCCGCGGCTGAAAGCGTTGTTCTACGCGGCGGGCACGGTGCAGGCCTTCGCCCGGCCCTTTCTGGCGCGGGGGATCGCCGTGTTTTCCGCCTGGGGGGCCAACGCCGTGCCGGTGGCGGAGGTGACCGTGGCGGAGATCATCCTGGCCAACAAGGGCCTGTTCCAGACCATGCACAGGGGCGGCTCGCCGGATTGGCCGGAGCACGACCGGGCAAAGCCCCACCCCGGCAACTACGGGACGAACGTGGGGATCATCGGCGCGGGCATGATCGGCGGCATGGTCATCGAGCGGCTGCGCCAGTACCGGCTGAACGTGAAGGTGTTCGACCCCTTCCTTTCGGAGGCGCGGGCCAAAGCCCTGGGCGCGGAGAAGGTGGAAAGCCTGCCGGAGCTGTTCGCCGCCTGCCACGTGATCAGCAATCATCTGGCCAACAACCCCCAGACCGTCAACATGATCGATAAGCGCTGCTTTGACCGCATGGAGGATAACGCCGTGTTCATCAACACCGGCCGGGGCCAGCAGGTGGTGGAGGCGGACCTGATCGCCGCGCTGAAAGAAAAGCCCGGCCGCGCCGCCGTGCTGGACGTGACCTGGCCGGAGCCCCCCGCCCCGGGCAGCGAGCTGTATACGTTGAACAACGTCATTTTAACGCCCCACGCCGCCGGTTCGCTGGGGGGCGAGGTGGCCCGCATGGGCGAGTATATGTACCGGGAGTACAGGGCCTTTTCTTCCGGGGCCCCGACGAAATACCGCGTTACGGAGGAAATGCTTGCCACCATGGCGTAGAAAGGCGGGAGTCGTGCGCCGCTCAACTTGCCCACTTGATGGATTTGCGCGAATTGGGGATTGTCGAGGGAACCCTGTAGGGGCGGGCACTGACCGCCCGTGGCCGTAATCATCTTGACCAGCTTCAATTTGAGGGTGTTTTACGGGCGGTCAGTGCCCGCCCCTACAGCTCGACAAATCCCTCTTTTCTGAAGTGGGACAGTTGAGTAAGCCGTAAGAAAAAAACGCAGCCGTTCGGGTTGCGTTTTTTTGCTGGGTGGGGGAGGTTTATTTGTCCTCGATTTCCGCCACCAGGTAGCGTTTGCCGTTTTTTACCGTGGTTCCCATCCGGCTGAGGCAGACGTAGGCGGCCTCGATCTGCCGCCGCAGGGCGGCTTCGTCCCTGCCCTCCAGGCAGAAGTACAGCGCCACGGCGTTGTCTTTGTTTTCGGAAAAATCCGGTATCGCGATCATGGTCGTATCCTCTTTTTTCTTTTTTGCGTTCTGCATTGTTTTCATCGGAAAGACGGCGTGATACGCCGTTTGCGGAAATTCGGGCGTCGTTTATGACGCTGCTGAGGCAGCGAGCTACGGGGAAGACGGCGCGTCGCGCCGCAATTCCGCCTTCCGCCTTCCTCATTCCGCATTATCTCCGCTCTCCGCTCTCCGCTCTCCGCTCTAAATGATTGTCTTCACCCACACCCGTTTTTTCACCAGCACATAGCCGACGATCACTTTGAGCAGCTCGATGGCCTGCACGATGGGGAACACCGCGCGGATGGGCAGGTGGAACAGGTAGTACAGGCCGAAGGCCACGGGCACGTAGAACACCCACAGGGTGCCGCAGTCGAACAGGGAGGTGACCAGCGTTTTGCCGCCGCTGCGCAGGGTGAAGTAGGAGGCGTTGGAAAAGGCCACCAGCGGAGAGATGCAGGCGCACACCCGGATGAAATAGGCCGCCAGCTCGCGGGATTCCGCGCTGGTCTTGTAAAGCTTGGGGATCTCCCCGCCGAAGGCGAACAGCACCGCGCCCATCACCACGCTGACGAACACGGAAAAGGCGATCATCTTTTTCACCGTGTCCACGGCCTCCTCGTGCTTGCCGGCCCCCAGCAGGTTGCCGGAAAGGATGCCGATGGAAACGCCCAGCGACAGGAAGGCGATGTAGAAGAGGTTGGTCACCGTGGAGGAGATGCTGGCGGCCGCCACCACGGAAAGCCCGTGGAGGGAGTAGGCCACGCTGAGGGTGGACATGCCCGCGGACCATAATATCTCGTTGCACAGCAGCGGCGTGCCCTTTTTCAGCACGGCGGAAAGCACCTCCCGGGGAACGGAAAAGCCCCGGAACAGCCCCCGCATATAGGGGAAGCGCCGCCGTTTGGCAAAGGCGTAGCCGGTGATGATGGCAAACTCCACATAGCGGGACAGCACCGTGGCCACCGCCGCGCCCTTTACGCCCATCTGCGGAAAGCCCCAGTGGCCGAAGATGAGCAGCCAGTTGAAGGCGCAGTTCACCGCCACGGCCACCACGCCGGTGATCATGGGGGTAAAGGTGTCGCCGGTCTCCCGCAAAGTGGCGGCAAAGGCCTGTGAAAAGGCGAAGGGGGCCAGCCCCAGCAATATCACGCCCAGGTAATCCCTGGCGAAGCCCATGGTCAGCGCCACGCTGCCGGTGTTGTTCTCGTCGTGCAGGAACAGGGAGATCAGCGGCTCCGGAACAGCCAGCAGCACCACCAGCCCCACCGCGAAGATCAGCGTGGCGGCGTACAGCTTGCAGCGCAGGGTATACCGCACGCCGTCGTAATCCTTGCGGCCGAAAAACTGGGCGGTGAATATGCCGACGCCGCCCATGGCGCCGAAAATCGCCAGGTTGAATACAAAGATCAGTTGGTTGACGATGGAAACGCCGGACATCTGTTCCGTGCCCAGCGCCCCTACCATCAGGTTATCCAGCATGCTGACCAGGTTGGTGATAAAATTCTGCAGCATGATGGGCATGGCCACCGTAAGGGCGGTTTTGTAGAAGGTTTTGTTGCCGATGTATTGTTTCAGTTGCATAGTGATGTGAAGAGATAAGTCAGCAGTTAATTGCTCATTTGTTTATCCTCTCGTACAGAACGTGGACGTAGGGGATGTCCGTGCCGCCCTCGTCGATCACGGCGCGGGTCCATTCGCTTTTGTCAAAGGTAGGGAAGTACACGTCCGCGTTGGGGTCCTCCGCCTCCGCTTCCGTCAGGTACAGCCGGTCCGCCAGGGGCAGGAACAGCCTGTAAATGGAAGCTCCGCCGATGATGAAGACCTCCTCCTCGTCCTTCACCAGGTCCAGCGCCGCCTCCGGGGTCAGCACGGTCGTGATCCCCGGCGCTTCAAACAGGGGCGGAAAGGTCAGCACGATGTTCTGCCGCCCGGGCAAGGCCTTTGGCAGCGAAAAAAACGTGGTGCGGCCCATAATCACGGGCTTGCCCATGGTGACTTTCTTAAAAAAGGGCAGGTCCCCGTCCAGATGCCAGATCAGGTCGTTGTTCTTGCCCAGTTCGTTGTTTTTGCCGATGGCGGCGATCATGGAGATTGTCATTGATAGTGGTCAGTGGTCAGTGGTTAGTGATTAGTGATCGGGGAAAACGCTGTCCCCCGGAAATTACCCACGTTTCCTTTCTTTCTTGTTTGAGAGAGAACCCATAGAAAATATCTGTTGTGAATAACAATCAGCCACCAATTAACCATCACTAATCACTAATCACTGATCACTAATCACTGAAACACGCATTATTGCGCAATGGGAAAAGCCAGCTTCCCCATATGCTCATATCCCACCAGTTTTACGTCTTTGCAGTCGCGGGAGTTATCAAAGCGGAAGAAGTCGTCCACCGCCGGGTTCAGCCACAGCCTGGGCGCGGGCAGGGAGCCCTTTGCCTCAAACCGCCGCAGCTGCTCTTGGATGGGTTCGATCTGGTTCACGTAGATGTGGGCGTCCTTCAGGCTCCAGTCCAGCGTGCCGGGCTGTAAGCCGCACACCTGCGCCAGCATACACAAAAGCGTGGCGTACTGGGTCACGTTGAAGGGCAGCCCCAGGGGCACGTCGCAGCTGCGCTGGTGGACCCAGGCGTTCAGGCGGCCGTCGGTCACGTCCCACTCGCTGCTCCATACGCAGCTGGGCAGCACGGCGGTCTCCAGATAATCGTTCTGCCACAGGGACATCACCATGCGCCGGTCCTCCGGGTGGTACTTCAGCTTGTCGATCAGCGTCTGCGTCAGTTGGAATTTCCGCACGATCCACCCGTAGGCGGTGCCGATGGTGTGGGCCCACTCCTTGCCGAAGTTCTTATGGACCTCCGTCTTCACCAGTCGGCCGTCGGCGTCCGGCAGCAGCTGGGTGGCGTTCCAGTACCCGTTTTCGTCGATCTCCCACTCGTCCCAGATATGCACGTCCCGCTGTTGCAGCCAGCGCACGTCGTTGGACTGGGCCTGATAGATCCACAGCATCTCCAGCACCGCCTGACGGAGAAACAGCTGCTTGGTGGTCAGCACCGGAAACTCCTGTGAAAGATCAAAGTGAAAGCTGTGGCTGGGCACCTTTACGGTGTCCACCCCCGTCCGGTTGGCGGTACGGGTGCCCTCGGTCAATATCCGGCGGCACAGCGCCAGATAGTCTTCATCCCATTTTGCCATTGTGTTACCTCATTGAAACAGTTTACTGAAAAACGCGGCGATCTTGCGGAAGAAATCCGCGATCTGTTGGAAAAAGCTCTTCCGCGCGGCGGCGGGCTTTTGCGTTTCCTTGCTCTGGCGGGTCAGCCAGCTGATCACGCCGTTCGGATAGCTGAACTGTACCGTGGCCCCGGTGCCGTCCTCGGTGGTGGCGTAGGCGTAGGGGGAGCCGTCGTCCATGAACATATCGTTGGTAAAGGTGCGCCACATGTAGTGCTGGGTGCTCACGCTGCCGCCGGAGGAGGTGACCGCCTTGCTGACGTGGGTAAAGCGGATCCTGCTTTTCTCCGGCGCGTTGTTCTTCAGCGCGTTGAAGCTGTTGCGGGTGGCGGCCGTGTTGGCGCTGACAAAGCCGTCCTGATCGTTGGCGAACAGCCACACCGCCATTTTGCTGATGGCGCTCAGCTGGGAGCCGTCCTGGATCACCGCGCAGATGGGGATGGCTGCCGCGAAGAAATCGGGATAGGCGGAGGTCACCCGCAGCACCATGGTGGCCCCCACGGAAAAGCCCGCGATATAGATGCGGTTGGTATCGACGCTGTCCTTTCGCGTCGCGATAAAGGAATCGATGCAGCGCTTCAGCGTGGCGGGGGTGGTCAGGTCCCACCCGCCCGCGCAGCGGGGGCAGAGCAGGTACATGCCGCCATCCGCGGACCGGGCCTGAAATTCGTCGCTGGCCCAGCGGCAGAACTCATAGCTGTCCACCTGGTCCCCCGGGTAATCGCCGGAGGCCACCCCGTGCAGCCAGATCACCAGCGGGTACTTCACGCCCTCCTTCAGCGCCGGGGCAAAATAGCGGTAGTCCAGCCCGTCGCCGTTGGCCCCCTTGAATTCCCCCCGCAGGGCGTCGTCGCCGGAGGAAAGGGGAATGGCAAAGGCCGCGGCGCCAAAGCCAAACAGCAGACAGAAACATAACAGCAGCGAGAGACACTTTTTCATGACGATCCGTCCTTTCGTTTGATGAATGAGTCCGTGGAATGAGTGATGCAAATTGAGGTTTGTCGCGCTGTTGGCGCGCCGCAGGCGTATAATGTAGCGCGGATCAATGATCCGCCCGCAATGCGATTCCGATTTTTGAACGTTTATTATGATATTACGTTCATTAAATAGCAACTTCTACCCCTGAACCGCCTTCGGCGGGGCGGATCATTGATCCGCGCTACGGGTTTCGCATCGCCCCGGCAAATCCCTCTTTAACCGCCCGGTCAGCCGTCCAGCACCGCCAGCAGGCCGTCAAAGAAGCCGAAAAACGCTTCCGGCGTTTCGCCGATGCCCACCCAGCTCATGTGGTGCTTGTCCTCCACGGGCATGTGGTACCACACGCCGGGTTCCGGGGGCTGGTCCGGTGTATACTCCCGGGCGGGCGCGGTGAAGGGCGCGCCCAGGCATTTCACGTTCACGATGCCGTCCGAGGGCAGCCAGGTGTCGTCAAAGCCATAGGCGGAAAGATTTTCCGGGTGGTAGCGGCCGATCACGGTGCTCCACAGCTTGAGGATGCGGCGCATATCCCGGTTGGGCGCCTGCCGCCCATGGCCGTCGTCGTGGGTGCGGCAGGCCCGGCAGGCGAAGTAGCGGACGGCGGGGTCCGGCGGCAGATGCTCATACAGCAGGTTGGCGTAGGCCACCTGCAGCTCAAAGCCCACGTTGTCCAGCCGCCTGCCCACCAGCCTTTTTACACCCCGCAGCCGCCGGGCCAAAGGCGGGGCGGCGCTGACGGAGGGCTCCCCCATGATCTCCCACTGGTCCGTGTGGAAATCCAGCAGGCCCATCAGCGGGGTGGGGGCGGCCAGCGCGTTGGCGGTATAGATGATTCCTGCCAGCGCCCGTATGCCCGCGTCGCCGAAGAAATCCGCGAAGGTGGTGCCGTTGTTGGCGCCGCTGAGGGTGACCACGCTGTGAACGACCGTATGCCCCCCGGCGAACAGGCCGGAAAGCTCCCATTCCGGGGTGGCGGCCCGTTCCTCCGGGCTGCCGTGGCAAAGCAGCCCCGCGAACACAATGGCGGTGGGGCCGCCGAAGGAGTGGCCGATCAGCTCGATTTTTTCATGGGGGCCGGGCTGCCCCAGGTCCCGCAGCACGCCGGGGTAATACCTGCCCCGGCGCTTGTGGCCGTTGGCCTTACTGTGGCACAGGCCGTAATCCACCGTGCCCCCGAACAGATAGGCGTACAACTCGCAGGCCCGGTCCCAGGCGGAGGTAAAGGGGCCCAGCGACGGACAGAAGACCTCCCGCCCCTGCGCGCGCAGATGGGCGGCCAGATCCCGCTCGCCGGTATCAAAGCCCCAGTAGTGATAGTGAAAACGTCTTTCCAGTCCGTCGTCTTCCCCCCAGCCGCCAAGGCCGTGGAGCAGGACGA